>JABMMK010000258.1 GCA_013205605.1 Cytophagales bacterium
GCCGTATCTAATGCTCCACGAATAATGTGATAACGCACACCCGGTAAGTCTTTTACACGACCACCACGAATCAATACGATCGAGTGCTCTTGCAAGTTGTGACCCTCACCTGGAATGTAAGCATTCACTTCTTTTTGGTTTGTCAAACGTACACGCGCTACTTTACGCATCGCTGAGTTTGGTTTCTTTGGAGTCGTCGTGTATACACGTGTACAAACCCCTCTTCTCTGTGGACAAGAATCCAAAGCAGGTGACTTAGATTTCCAAGTCATTTGCTCACGTCCCTTGCGCACTAATTGCTGAATAGTTGGCATTTTAGCGTAATTACCTGTTTAAATATAAATTCTATTAAATCCCTGCAGCAAATGATACTCATACGATTGAGTTATCCCACACTAACGGGGGTGCAAAGTTAATAAATTGAAACGAAAAACAAAATACGAATCAATAAAATTATTTGACAAATCCACGGATTCCTAATTCCAAGCCACGTAATTCCGCCAATCCCCTCAATCGGCCAATCGCCGTATACCCCGGATTCGTCTTTTTACCCTCTTGTAAATCGTCCAACATGCGATGTCCGTGATCTGGCCTAAATGGTAATCTATAATCCTTCCGGCCTTCAGCGATTCGTTTATTTTGTTCTACCACCAATCCCTTCATCACACCAAACATATCCACATCTCCGTCCAAATGATCTGCTTCATGGAAATTTCCAAACTCGTCTCTTCTTGTCGCTCTTAGGTGAATAAAATTAATCCGATGGCCCAATCGTTCCACCATTCCCACTAAATCATTGTCGGCCCTTACCCCATAACTCCCTGTACAAAAGCACAAACCATTAACAGGACGATCATAGGCTTTTAATAACTGAACTGCATCGCTTTCCGTACTCACGACACGCGGCAATCCTAAAATTGGATAGGGAGGATCATCAGGATGAATCGATAAATTAACCCCTTCTTCCTCTGCCACTGGGGCTATTTCTTTGATAAATTCATATAAATGGCCGCGTAATTCGGCATCGCCAACTTCCAAATAGGTATCTATTGCTTCCTGAAATGATTTCAACGTAAAACTCTCCTCACTCCCAGGCAATCCCGCAATGACATTGCGAATCAATTTATCTTGTTGGCCCGATGTTGATTGATCAAACCAACGCTTTGCACGGGTGATTTCTTGCTCCGAATAATGTGCATCAGCACTTGGTCGCTTTAATAAATAGAGTTCAAATGCGGCAAATTCAGCTGAATCAAAGCGCAGGCCCGTACTACCATCTAGAAACTTAAAATCCAAATCAGTTCTTGTCCAGTCTAAAATAGGCATGAAATTATAACAAACAGTATCTAAGCCTGCTTTGGCAACATTACGTATCGATTGCTGATAATTCGCGATGTATTTTTTAAAATCCCCGGTTCTCGTCTTAATCGTTTCATGAATAGGGATACTTTCAATCACTGACCAAGTTAAACCTGAAGCCTCTATGATATTTTTTCTTTCCAAAATGTCGGCAACCTCCCAAACTTGTCCGTTGGGTATTTGATGCAATGCATTTACGATTCCCGTAGCACCTGCTTGACGTACATCTGATAATTTAACGGGGTCATTGGGACCAAACCAACGCCATGTCTGCTCTAAAGCCATATCTTGTAACAATTTTTAAATGAAGCACTCCTATTTTTCTATTGGCTGTGTTTTGCCTACCAAATGAATCGTCAAAGTTAATCATAAAAGATTTCTATACATCAAGCTGCATAAAATTTGCTTAGGCAATCCCACAAAAAAAACCTTATTCGGACACCGAATAAGGTTTTTGTAATCAAGCATTTATATACTTTCTTAAAAATCTTTCAGAAAGGTTGCCAAAATTAATTGTTTTTTTGACAATTGAAAAAATCTAGTCATTTTGATGTGCAGGCCTTAACAAATCGGTTACTGTTTTTACAGGGTTAAAGGTGTCTAACGGAACCTCCACAAAAATGGTATTCCAGTGCGCCATGGCCCCATTCCACAAACCTGGAAGCTCCTGCGCCTTCAATTTTCGACCATCCTTCGTCTTTTCAGTTATAAAGCCGGTTGACATATCCCGAAAACCCAATAAATTAAAATATTTCCCTTCATAATCCCTCGTTGAACAAACTAAATCCACGGGATTGAAATGGGTTGAATTTGAAAAAATTTCTTTTTGAGTTTCATTTTCCATATCCACTTGAGCCGACTCTACCAATTGCAAAGCAAAATTCCCTTGTCCATCCGAACACCAAAATGGTCCACCTCCGGGTTCACCCATATTTTTAACCACACCACAAATTCGTGTAGGCCGGTGTAATATATTCTTTAGCCAATCCACTTTTTCCTCTTCACTTAAATAGCTGAATTCATTTGACATTTTAATGCCCAAATGGCTATTAGCAAATGCCAGTATCTCAACGATCAAACCTTCAGAGATTTCTCCTTGTAAGCGCAACAAATAATCCTTTATTTTTTCGGTAATGCTTAAAAGTAAACCACCTATTGCTTTTTTATATCGAATCGTTGATTCTCTCTTAGCATCAGGAACTACATTATCTATGTTTTTGATAAAAATTAAATCCGCTTTTATTTCATTTAAATTTTCCAACAAAGCACCATGGCCAGCAGGTCTAAACAATATGTTTCCATCTTGTTCCCGAAATAATTCATTGTCTAATTGGACCGCCACCGTGTCCGTCGCTGGCTTTTGTTCAGAAAACTGAACCTCATAATTGATTCCAAATTTCGACTCTAGTTTAGGCATTAACGCGCCAACTAAATTGACAAATCTCGCTCGATGTTCTGGGGATACCGTAAAATGCAAACGAGCTTTTTTGCCGTCAGAAGCATATTCGGCCGCCTCGAATAAATGTTCTTCTAAAGGAGTTCTAGATCCATCCTCATAGGAATGAAAAGCCAATAAACCTTTGGGTAGCGAACCGTAATCCAAGCCTTTTTCACCCAATAACGTTTTAATAATTTCATTCGAATCTTGTCTAGAGCATGAACTTAACAATGCTTTTGAAAAAGCAAATTCATGTAAACGACTTAAAAATAGATCAGATTCTTTATTCGATTTGCCCTCTGAAATATGCTCAAATAATGACTTGAACATTCTTGTCGCCGCTCCTGAGGCCGGAACCATTTTCACGATTTGTAAATTTGCTTTGAGTATGTCAAATTGATTAACCCAATGGCCCACTTCGGACTCAGATAATTTTAGAATTCCGTCGCCAATAACCGCCGACTTTTCTAAATTCATCCATGGAAATCCATTCCTGAAAAATTCAACTTGTTGGTAAACATCCTCTACTCTAATTCCCCTATTTTTTAGGTCCACTAAGTCCCTTTCTGACAACATACACATGGATTTAAACTTAAAATTAATAGAATTTGCCCCGATATTTGACATTTTAAAAGAATAAATTTCAATCAAAAAACAATAGTAGGCCATTCGCTATTTTCTCAAGAACTTTTTTTTGGTAGCTTTGAATTACCTATGAGTCAAATTCACGACATTCTAAAAACATATTGGGGATATTCAGAATTTAGACCTCTTCAAGAGGACATCATTCAGTCGGCTTTAAACCAAAAAGATTGCTTAGCGCTTTTGCCTACTGGTGGGGGTAAATCACTGTGTTTTCAAGTTCCCGCCATGGCAATGGATGGGATTTGCATCGTAATCACTCCACTGATTGCTTTGATGCAAGATCAGGTAGACCAATTAACTCAAAGAGGAATTTCGGCCGTGGCCATTTATTCAGGCATGTCAAAAAGACAAATTGACATTTTGTTGGATAATTGTATTTATGGCCAGATTAAATTCCTTTATATTTCTCCAGAGCGACTAAAAACCGAATTGCTCATTGAGCGAGCCAAACTAATGAAAATTTCATTATTGGTGGTCGATGAAGCGCATTGCATTTCACAATGGGGATATGACTTTAGGCCTGCTTATTTAGAGATTCAAAATTTCAAAACCTTATTTCCGAACGTCCCATGCATGGCGCTGACCGCATCAGCGACGTCAGAGGTCAAAAAAGATATTTTGGCCAATTTACAGCTAAAAAATCCAGCCGTTTTCCAAAAAAGTTTTAGCCGGGCTAACCTATCCTACTCCGTACTTTGGGAAGAAAATAAGGATGTAAAATTAGTTCAGATGATCCAAAAGGTAGGTGGCTCATCGATTGTATATGCTAGAAACCGCAGAAAAACACAAGAAATAGCCAAAATGCTCTTGGATAAAGGAGTCAAAGCAACTTTCTATCACGCCGGTTTAGCCACCGAAGAAAGAACAAAAAGACAAAAAGATTGGATTGAGAATCATATTCAATGCATCGTGGCGACCAATGCCTTCGGGATGGGAATAGATAAATCAGACGTCCGACTCGTCGTTCACATTGACCTTCCAGATTCAATGGAAGCCTATTATCAGGAAGCTGGCCGAGCTGGACGAGATGAAAAAAAAGCCTTTGGTGTCATTTTAATTGAGGAGAATGATCTAATTGAATTAAAAGCACAATGGCAAAAATCATATCCCACCGCTGATATCATCAAAAGAACCTATCAATCCATCAGTAATTTTTTACAAATTGCCGAAGGAAGTAGCGAGTTGTCCACACATGATTTTGATTGGCAAGAAATGGTTTCCCGCTACCAATTACCTTCCTCTGAAACGTTTTACGCGCTTAAAACACTCGAGTCTGAAGGCTTGATTTTAATGAGCGATGCGATGCAAAATCCATCAAAAATAAAAATTATTGTCAACTCTACCGACCTCTATGACTTTCAAATTAGAAATGAAAAATTTGAATCTATTTTAAAATATTTGCTAAGGCAGTTTGGCGGAAATTTGTACAACCAGTTTGTAACCATCTCTGAATCAACCATAAGCCAACAATTTAAAGCACCCATCGCAGATATAGAAAGGTCATTGCAATTATTAGAAAAATTCGAAATTATCGAATACGAAAAACAAAATGGGCAACCCAAAATCACTTTTTTAACCCCAAGAGCTTCGGTACACAATTTGCCGATTAGTTGGCACACCTATGTCGCAAAAAAAGATTCCAGCAAGTCAAAATTAGATGCCATCGAAACCTATGTAAGGCAAAATCAATTTTGTAGAACGGCGCAAATATCTGCTTATTTCGGGGAGAACATCGAAATCCCCTGTGGCATTTGTGATATTTGCATTCAAGAAAAACGCGAAAATTCTGGAAAAGCATACCCCGAAGGCAACATCCAAGAAAGGAAGTTGATCCTTCAGTATTTAAAAAATGGTCCCATGAATCTAAGCGACTTAGTCGACTGCCTCCGCCCTCTCTCTAAATCTGAGGCCATAAAAGTCATTCAATATAGCCTGGAAAGGGGGGAAGTTTTTTACGCTGATACGGAAACAGTAGCCTTGGCATCCTCTTGAAATACAAAAGAGATAGGCGTTTTAACTTTCTCGTCCAATAAGGCTAAAGACAAAACTTCAATCGCATTTTCAACATAATGAAAGGACAGATCTGAAATATAATGTGCCTCTATCTCCTCCACATCCTTGCGATTTTTTGCACACATGATGATTTCTTTAATGCCCGCACGTTTAGCCGCTAATATTTTCTCCTTGATTCCGCCGACAGGCAAGACTTTCCCCCGTAAGGTAATTTCACCCGTCATAGCTAATTTATATCGTACTTTCCTTTGAGTTAAAGCAGACGCAATAGCAGTAAGCATGGTTATTCCGGCCGATGGACCATCTTTAGGAACTGCTCCCGCGGGTACGTGAATGTGCAAATTATATTGATCAAAGATCCGATAATCAATTTCGTATTGATCTGCGTGCGCCTTTAAAAAACTGAGAGCAGCCATCGCTGATTCTTTCATCACATCTCCTAATTGGCCCGAAAGTGTCAACACACCCTTTCCTCGGCTTAAAAGTGTCTCAATAAATAGAATATCGCCGCCAACAGGCGTCCAGGCTAAACCTGTCACAACACCTGCATATTCATTGCTTTCATAAGCATCTTTATCGAAATGTTCTTGGCCTAACATTTTCACTACATCCGACGCTTGAATTTTAGCCGGATAGGCCTCGCCAATCGCAATAGATTTCGTTATTTTCCGAATCACTCGGCCTATCTCTTGCTCTAATTTTCGCACTCCTGATTCTCGGGTATACCCCTCCACCACTTTTTGAATCGCTACATCAGACATGCTAACCGACATCTTCTCTAAACCATGTTCTTTCTTTTGCTTGGGCAACAAATGCTTTTTGGCGATTTGAACTTTTTCTTCCATCGTATAGCCACTGACTTCTATAATCTCCATACGATCACGTAAAGCGGGGTGAATCGTATCCAAATTATTAGCTGTAGCCACAAACATGACGCGAGACAAATCATATTCGCACTCTAAATAATTGTCCATAAAGCTGCTGTTTTGCTCAGGATCCAACACCTCAAGCAAGGCCGAGGAGGGATCACCTCGGTGATCAGAACCCACTTTATCTATCTCATCCAAAATAAATACGGGATTAGAAGAACCCGCTTTCTTAATATTTTGAATCACCTTTCCCGGCATCGCCCCTATATAGGTTTTGCGATGACCCCGAATTTCCGCCTCATCACGCAATCCACCTAAAGCCATCCGAACATATTTCCGACCTAAAGCTCTAGCGATTGATTTGCCTAAAGATGTTTTTCCAACGCCTGGAGGACCATAAAGACATAAAATAGGTGCCTTCATATCCCCTTTCATCTTCAATACAGCTAAATATTCCAAGATCCTTTCCTTCACTTTTTCCAAGCCAAAATGATCCGAATCCAGTACTTTTTTAGCCTTAACTAAATCAAAATTATCCTTTGTGTATTCCGCCCAAGGCAAATCAGTCAGGAGTTCGACAAAATTCATCAACATCGGATATTCGGGTGACATCGAATTCGTTCGCTGCAACTTCGATAGCTCTTTGTTGAAAAAGTCATTCACTTCTTTTGACCATTTTTTCTTTGCTCCCTTCGCTCTCAATCCATCTAATTCCTGTTCAGGACTCTCAACACCCAACTCCTCTTGCAATACTTTAATTTGTTGACGTATATAATAATCCCTTTGCTGCTGATCTATGTCACTGGACGCCTTGCTTTGTATTTCCCTTTTAAGCTCAAGATGTTGAATGTCTTTCAACATAAACTCCAACAAATGAGTGGCTTGTTCTATTCCGTCAAGAGTTTCTAACAATCCTTGCTTTTCCTTCAAATCCGCATTAATGTTGGAAGACAAAAAGTGAATTAAAAAGGCGGAAGACTCAATATTATCCAATGCAATTTGAGCTTCACGAGGAATTTCAGGATTAAGATTTAATATTTTTAAAGCTGATTCCTTCAACGTTGAAATCAAGGCCTTATTCTCTTTATTTAATTTTTTGGGAAAGGTATCTTCGATGTAGTTGACCTTAGCAATTAAATTAGGCTCTGTTTTGATAAACTCCTTTACCTCAAAACGCTTTCTACCTTGAACGATAATCGTTGTATTTCCTCCTGGAAGCACAAACATTTTGATGATATGCCCAACCGTACCGATCTTATATAAATCGTCTACCTTGGGCTCTTCTTTTGAATTACTTGCTTGCACCAAAACTCCTAGCGTACGATCTCCTTTGTAAGCCTTTTTGACAAGCCTAACCGATTTTTGTCGGCTTACCGTGATCGGTATAACCATCCCTGGAAATAATACGATGTTACGAATAGGTAAGATTGGCAATTCATCTGACAAAACACCCATTTTATCATCACTCCCCATGCCCTCCCCGTTAATAGGAATCAATTCTATATTTTCGAAATCAGAAATTTCTGAAACGCTCAAATGCTTAAAAACATCATTTGGATTATTCATGCGATCAATTTAAATACCTTACCTTCTTCAATTTGCGTTGAAGGAATCCGTTTATTATCAACTATTATGCCATAAGACAACATGGCAGTAAAATACTATTCAAGTAAAACTACCGGAATGTCTTTTTTAAACAAATAGGATTTCTTTTTATCCAGTCGCGCTACATGCAACAAATTGGTTTGGTCAGGAAACACGTCCACCAACAAACTATTTTGAAAATATACCCCAGTGAATTGTTGTTGGGTCGGAATTTCTAAATACACCCAAATTACATCCTTTTGTGGCTCAAATCCAATGTACCGATAAGGTGTTTGCAATTTCAAGTTTACCTGAAAACCCACATGGGTTTTGATGTATTTTGCCAGTAATTCATCCACATTTACATCGGCCTGAAACTGAAACTTTTTTCCTTGAAATGCAGACAATCCCGCTTCCAAATCATCTTGAAATAAACGAATGCTCACCTCCCAAAGTTGGTCTTTTTCATTAAAAAAAATCTCCGTTACACTGGTATGAAAAGGATGATTTTTCGAAGCAAAAATAGGATTGCTCGTGAATACAAAAATTAAAAAAAAGAGTTTTTTCAAGGATTAAAATAAAGCTTTAAAAATATCGTTCCCAAAGGTATAAGCCATTAAAGCCAACAAAATGATCATGCCAACTTGTTGGGCTCTTTCCAACACCTTATCTGAAGCCGGCTTTCCCGTAATCATTTCATAAATTAAGAAAACAGCATGCCCCCCATCTAAAGCTGGAATTGGCAAAATATTCATGAAAGCTAAGGCCATCGAAAGCAGACCCGTCAACATCCAAAATCTGGTCCAGTCCCAAACTCCTCCAAACATTTGAGCAATCCCGATAGGTCCACTCAAGGCTTTTGATGCAGAAACATCTCCAGAAGCTATTTTTTTAAACCCTCTTATATTGTCCGTGATGACAGAAAAAGCCCTTGACGTACCTAGGCTAGCAGCCTCTAAAAAACCATATTCCTGGTGGGAAACTTTAATTAACAAGTCTGGAAAAAATCCGATTTGACCCGTTTGAGTCACTGTCATCTGAAGGGTATCCGCTTTTCCATTTCTTAAAATACCTAGACGAATGGATTTCCCAGCCTCCAATTTTAAGGCTTCTTTCACTTCATGATAATAGGTAATCGACTTATTGTTGACTGAAGTGACAAAATCTCCTGCTTTCAAACCCGCAGATAAGGCAGGCAACATCTCCTCTGATTTTTTCCCTAACAATTTGTCAAAGGTTGACGGAGGATTGGGGCTTGTTACTTCGGCCACTTTAAATTTCGCCATAGGTTCAATGAAACCGGCTTTTTTATCACTTAATTTTTCGATGAAATTCGATGGGATTTTGATTTCTAACGTTTGATCCCCCCTTTGTACCGTATAGGAAGAATTATCACCTAACAATACATCTGAAGATCTTAAATCTGTCAAAGAAAGATAATCCGCTCCATTCACTTTTATAATTTTATCTCCGGTTTTTAATCCAATTTGTTGGGCTAATTCCAAGGCAACAATTCCATTTTTATTTAATTCCTCTTTTGAAATAAAGTTGTTTCCATTCGAATAAGTAAGACAAACAAAAATGACAATCCCCGTGATGATGTTCACAATGACCCCACCCAACATGACGATTAGGCGCTGATAAGCAGGCTTAGCCCTAAATTCCCATGGTTCAGGTTCCTTCGCTAAAGTAGCCGCGTCCTGTGTTTCGTCGATCATGCCCGCAATAGAAACGTAGCCACCTAAAGGAAACCAACCTAAACCATATTCGGTGTCGCCAATTTTTTTCTTAAAAAGAGCGAAATTCAACAGAGAAGGAATTGGAAATAAAAAATCGAAAAATAAATAAAATTTTTCTACCCGCATTTTAAACCATTTGGCCGTAATGTAATGACCAAACTCATGCAATGTTACTAGTATCGACAGCCCTAAAATCAACTGTCCCGCCATGATCAAACCTTCCATATTATTTCTTATTGTTTTTTTCTACCCAATTTTGGGCCATTTTTCTTGTTACTAAATCTGTTTCAATATAATCTTCTAATGTCGGATGCCCTAAAAAAGTTCCATGTGACATGCAATCTTCTAATAAATCCGACATTTGCAAAAAGCCGATTTGTTCTTTTAAAAACGCGTCAACGGCTATTTCGTTGGCCGCATTTAAAATACAGGCCATATTACCTCCCTGGTCCAAAGCTTTAAAAGCAAATCCTAAATTTCGAAAAGTATCTACATCCGCCTGTTCAAAAGTTAAGGACCCAAACTGACGAAAATCAAATCTTGGAAAATCAGATTTGATTCGACTTGGGTACCCTAAAGCAAATTGAATAGGCAATTTCATATCTGGTAAACCTAATTGGGCTTTAATCGATCCATCGTCAAATTGAACTAACGAATGAACGATCGACTGAGGGTGAACAACGACTTCTATTTGAGATGCCTCCACGCCAAAGAGCCATGCAGCTTCAATAACTTCTAAGCCTTTATTCATTAAACTAGCTGAATCTATAGTGATTTTAGCCCCCATGGTCCAATTGGGGTGTTTTAATGCTTGCGCCCTAGTAACGTTCGCTAATTGGTCTTTCGTGAATCCTCTAAAAGGTCCCCCTGAAGCAGTTAAAATTATTTTTTCAATGGGATTATGTGACTCCCCCATCAAGCATTGAAAAATCGCAGAATGTTCTGAGTCAACAGGCAAAATGGGAACTCCCATTTTTTTGGCAAGAGGCATAATGAGACCGCCAGCCACGACCAGCGTTTCCTTATTGGCCAAAGCAATCGGCTTTCCTGCTTGAATAGCTTTTACGGTGGGCAATAAACCCGCATAACCGACTAAAGCCGTCAATACAACATTTACAGATTCCAATGTGACAACCTCCTCTAAACTTTTTGCACCTGCATGAACATTGATATTTAATCCTGATAATGCATTTCGTACAAATTCATATTTTGATTCATCGCCAATCACTACATGAGAAGGTTGGTATTTAATGGCTTGGGATATAAGCAAATCTGCCTGGCTCATCGCGGTCAAAACCTCCACCTCAAAAATAGAAGGATGCTGATCAATGACTTCTAGCGCTTGAGTTCCAATCGATCCTGTTGATCCCAATATGGCGATTCTTTTTACCATAACATCGCCTTGATTTGTTCAATAAATGTGATCCAAACCTTTGGATAAGTCAGCGAGACAAATAAAATTCCAAATAATCCCCCATATAGATGCGCGGAATGATTGACATAATCTTTTCCTCTCCTGTCCATTTCGATCGAATACCAAGTAAATAAACCGGCATAGATAATTCCGGGGATTCCTAATAGTCCAAACAAGTAAATTTTTTCGGTGGGAAAAAACATAATTCCAGCAAAAATCACGGCAGAAACCGCACCTGAAGCCCCTAATGAATTGAAATAGGCATTGTTTTTTTGTTTGAAATAGGTTGGCAAATCTGCTACCAATATTCCCAACAAGTAAAACAACACAAACATTTCAGGACCCAAACCAGGAAAAATCACGGTAAAAATA
>JABMMK010000259.1 GCA_013205605.1 Cytophagales bacterium
GTCTCCGTGTAATTTCCGATGCCCATGGTAAATAATTCCATGAGTTCGCGGGAATAATTTTCATTGGGGTTCACTCCTCGACTGTTATTTCCATCTAGGTAAATTAGCATCGCAGGATCCCTGCTAACGTCCTTGACTAATTGTTTAAAATTCCCAAAAGCATACTTACGAAACAATTGATTTTGGGCGTACATATTTTGAGGGTAGTTCACCTTGTCGCGCTCATTTGCAAAATGATTATGAAAGAACAAAACCATTTTTTCACGCATGTTCAAACTCTCATTCACCATGCGGGTATACCACCAAGCGGTCATTTCATTATACCAACGCCCAGTACTTCCGTCGGTATTTTGAATATTATTCGGCACCGTATTTACCCAAGCATTGGGGGCTGCAGGCAAAGCCGCGTCCTTCAATAAAGCCTTATCAATAAAATCTGCAAATGTACCATAACCTAAAGCCATTGTTAAATCACTTTTGGAAAAACCAAACAATGACCTAGCTAATAAATGACTCATGTTGGACGAGTTCCAAACTGGCATATATTTAATTTTAAGTAGGATAAAGCGTTATTTAAGCTATAATCCTTTTTATGATGAGTAATTATTACGTTATAACATTCCAATTTTAAATAATTATTGCCGAATAATCAATAAACTTATCAAAAAAATTATCTTATTAAAAAAAATTTAATATTGGCTTAATAACATAATTATAAAATTCAGTCCTCTAAAAATTCGATTTTAAGCGTCGTGTCAGGTTTGGTAAATCGAGTCACTCGAACATCTAAACTTCCCGAGGATTTGAATAATCGTTGGGGTACCGCCACCTGATCAAAAAAATTCGGTTTCACTCGAAAAAAATCAAACTTTTTTCTGGCCCCATTTTTTTCACGGACAATTAAAATATAATGAATTTCTTTAGGGTCAGAGGCGTCCGTATATTTTTTACGTAAGGCTCCGTCGATGGAGATATCCGAAATTTCATTTTGGGTATCATACATTTTTTCGGCCCATAGGTCGGGCAAGAAAATCTGAGCCAACAAACCCAAGCAGCCTACCACAAAAATAATCGTACTAAAGTTCTTCACTCCCCAGTCGGTGGAAGGGCCTTGGTTACTGCTACCCCCCATGCCTCCAAACAAGGGCATTTTTAGTTTTTTACGGGGTGGGCGGCGGGGTGAAACGGGATATTCAGACATATATTTTAATATTTCAATGCAAATCAAAACAATTTAAAAAAGATTACGGCATTTTTTTTAGATTAATTCATTCAACATAGCAAGGATAAAAATTCAAATTGGTAAATTGCGCTTTAATTTTTCACCACCCGATAAAAAGGGCAGAATAAATACAATGTTTTCCATACTTAGCAAAACCGTTTACAAAATATTTGGCACTAAATCGGATCGTGACATCAAGCTTATCTTACCGCTTGTTGATCAAATAAAAAGTGCATTTGCCCAACTAGCCTCCATTTCTGATGATGCTTTGCGGGCTAAGTCGGCTGAATTTAAAGAACGAATTCAATCATTTTTAGCGGATATCGACGCCGAAATAAAATCTTTACATGAGCAGGGTCAGGCCACTGAGGACATCGACGAAAAGGAAAAATTCTTTGTTGCCATCGATAAATTAACCGAGGATCGCAACCAACAATTAGAAATTATATTGCTTGAATTGCTTCCCGAGGCTTTTGCCGTGGTGAAAGAAACAGCTAGGCGATTCAAAGAGAATAAGCAATTGGTCGTTACTGCGACCATGGACGACAAGGTCATTGCGGCGAAAAAATCCAATGTTAAGATTGAAGGGGACAAAGCGATTTGGTTAAACCAATGGGATGCCGCCGGAAATGAAATCACCTGGGATATGGTGCATTATGATGTGCAGTTGATCGGTGGAATAGTCTTACATCAAGGAAAAATTTCCGAGATGGGCACAGGGGAAGGAAAGACTTTAGTATCCACGCTTCCCACTTATTTAAATGCGTTGGCGGGACGTGGGGTACATATTGTGACGGTGAATGATTATTTAGCCAAACGTGACTCCGAGTGGAATGCGCCTTTGTTCGAGTTTCATGGCTTGAAAGTGGACTGCATCGACAAACATGAGCCCAATACCGAAGCGCGTCGTGCGGCGTACATGGCCGATATTACCTATGGTACTAACAATGAATTTGGTTTTGATTATTTGAGGGATAATATGGCGCGTAGTCTTGAGGACCAAGTCCAAAGACCGCACCATTTTGCCATGGTGGATGAGGTGGATTCCGTGTTGATCGATGATGCAAGAACTCCTTTAATTATTTCAGGACCTATTCCTAGGGGTGATGAGCAGGAATTTGAGGCATTCCAACCTCGCATTCACAAGTTAGTGGAAGCCCAAAAACAAATCGTTCAAAACTTCTTAGTCGAAGCGAAAAAACTAGTCGCCGCAGGAGATAAAAAAGAAGGGGGACTTTCATTATTTAGGGCTTTTAGGGGATTGCCTAAATCAAAACCTTTGATCAAGTTTCTTTCTGAAAGCGGCAACAAGCAATTAATGAATGACACCGAGGGGATTTATTTGGCAGAGAACCAAAAATTAATGCCTCAGGCAGATGAGCCTTTGTTGTTTACCATTGAGGAAAAAAACAATCAGGTAGAGTTGACCGAAAGGGGATTGGAGTTTATGAGTGGCAACACCGAAGATCCTAGCTTTTTTGTGCTTCCTGATTTGTCTATTGATTTAAACAAAATTGAAAAAAATACTTCGCTGAATGATGCTGAACGTTTAATGCAGAAGGAGCAGTTGATTCGTGATTACAACGAGAAGGCGTCTCGGATTCATACGGTAAACCAATTGCTGAAGGCCTATACGTTGTTTGAAAAAGACACGGAATATATTTTGGTAGAGGGCAAGGTGAAGATTGTGGATGAGCAAACGGGTCGTGTGATGGAAGGCCGACGCTATTCAGATGGTTTACATCAGGCGATTGAGGCGAAGGAAGGCGTAAATGTGGAAGATGCATCACAAACCTATGCGACGATTACGCTTCAAAATTATTTCCGAATGTACCATAAATTAGGGGGTATGACGGGTACGGCAGAAACGGAAGCTGGGGAATTTTGGACGATCTATAAATTGGATGTGGTCTCGATACCGACCAATAAACCCATCCAGCGGGATGATCATGAAGACAAGGTGTATCGCACCGTGCGTGAAAAATACAATGCGGTGGCGGAAGAAATACAGGAATTAGTGAACCAAGGAAGGCCTGTTTTAGTGGGTACTACTTCAGTGGAGAATTCGGAATTATTGAGTCGATTGTTGAATATTCGTAAGATTCAACATAATGTATTAAATGCCAAACAGCATGCTCGGGAAGCTGAGATTGTGGCTGAGGCGGGACAGTCGGGCAAGGTGACGATTGCTACCAACATGGCAGGTCGTGGAACCGATATTAAATTAAGTCCGGTGTCGAAGGAATCGGGTGGTTTGGCGATTATTGGAACTGAGCGCCATGAATCTAGGCGTGTAGATAGGCAGTTGAGAGGTCGCGCAGGCCGACAAGGCGACGTGGGATCTTCTCAGTTTTTTGTTTCCTTGGAAGATAATTTAATGCGTTTGTTTGGCTCAGATCGTATTGCGAAAGTGATGGACAGACTAGGCATGGATGAGGGAGAAGTGATTCAGCATTCGATGATTACGTCGTCGATTGAGCGAGCACAGAAAAAAGTGGAAGAAAATAACTTTGGGATTCGAAAGCGTTTATTGGAATACGATGACGTGATGAATTACCAAAGAAATGCGATTTATAAACGTCGGCAAAATGCACTTTTGGGCGAGCGTTTATCGTTGGACATTATCAATATTTTATTTGACGTGTGTCAAGACATCTCAACTACTTACACCAACTACACTGAGTTAGAGTTAAAGGTCATTGAGTTATTGGGCATGGAGCCGTCGTTTGGCGAGGAGGAGTTTACTAAAATGTCGCCGGATGCGAAGACAGAGAAATTGTTTTTAGCGGCGGAGCAGCATTATAAGTCGAAAAATGAAGCCATTGGCAAGCAGGTGATTGAGGTCGCTCGCGAAGCTCAGCGCCAGGGTTATTCGGGAATTCAGGTTCCTATATCCAACGGATCCATGGTGACCGGTGTGGTGGTGGATGCACAAAAAACAATCGATTCAAACGGCAAAGAAGTGCTGACGGAGATGGAGAAATTCATCACCTTATCCTTGATTGACCAGGAGTGGAAGGAACATTTACGTGAGATGGACGATTTAAAACAGTCGGTACAAAATGCGGTATTTGAGCAAAAAGATCCTTTGTTGATTTACAAGTTTGAGGCGGTGAATTTATTTCAGCGATTTGTGGCGAGGGTGAATATGGACACGATTAGTTTTGTGATCAAAGCAGAAATCCCGGAGGTACAGTCGACGAATCAATCCCAAAAACCAAGCAGAGAAAAGGCGCCAAAACTACAATTAAGTAAAGATGAGGCTATTTCCTCTTTGGTAGGCGGCTTAGCCTCTGGCTCGGAAGTTGGCTCAGACATGGACTACCATGATCCATCCCAACGTTCAGTCGAGCGAGTGGCGCCACGTCATGCAATCAAGATTGCGGATCGCAATCAGCGCGTGACGGTACAATACATGGATGGCAGCACCAAAGAAAATGTCAAGTACAAAGTGGTGGAACAAGATGTGGAGAGCGGCAAGGCTGTGGTGATTGCGTAAGCAATTTACCAGATGACGATGTCATCCGCATGAGCTACTTCAATGCTTTTAGATACTTGATTCTGATCAATTATTGAATAAATTTCTTAAAGTTTAGAGAATTATAGTTGTCGATTTAATTTATCCTTCATGTTTTGAATGGAATAAATTGGAAAAATATCCACTTGGTCCATACTTGAGAAATTTTCAAGTGAAAGTCTAATTCCAGAGGCACTATTTTTTTCCTTTAAAAACAAATAAAGGCTCTGCATACTTCCTTTAGTGCCGGATTTAACTTCTAAGGGAACGATATTTTCACTAAACTGGCAAACATAATCCACCTCTGCTTGACTATTTTTTGCATCCCTTTGCCAATAATATAACTCTGTTTTTTGAAAGCAATTTTCAACTTTAAGTAATTCCAAACCAACATAAAGCTCCGCAATATGGCCTTTATTAATGACTTCAAATACGTCTCCAATAATAATATCGGAAATATTTAAACCCAAAATTCTTTGAAATATTCCAGTGTCAAAAATTAACAACTTCATTTTTTTTGAATTTGTTTCAGCACCTAAAGGAATGCCATTAGCAGCTGTATGAGTAACAGAATGAACCAAACCAGCCATTTTTAACAAGGTAATCGCTTCCTTAATTTGCAAATTATTCAACGTGGCATTTGGGTATGTATACGTAAATTTTGTTCCATTCTGGCGAGCAATGGCTAAGAATACTTCCAAGAGTCTGGCGCTTGGCACCCTTTTTTTATACTTGGCAAAGTCGGCCTGTACAGAAATAACCAAATCATTTAAAACGAGTTGCACTTCCAATAAATCCTGTGTAGTTATGTAGGTATTGACGGCTTCGGGCATACCTCCGATAACGAGGAATTTTTTATAATACTGAATCAACTTCTTATGTAGGACTTCAGGCAGGGGGTTTAAAGCAGTGGCCTTGGCTAAAAGGCCCAACAATAAATTTTCTTTATGAGCCAATAAAAACTCTGTGAATGAAAGTGGAAACATAAATAATGAACGTACACGGCCCACGCCAAAGGAAGGAATATCGACCAATGCAAACTCAAGCATTGAACCCGCAGCAACCACATGTAAATCAGGCATTTTCTCATAAAAATACCGAAGCATACTAATAGCTGGAATGCAAGATTGAATTTCATCCAAAAAAATAAGCGTTTTCCCGGGTATAATGGGAGTATTTGTCAATATGCTGAGTTGTTCACATAGCTCACTGACCGACAAATTCTTTTCAAAAATAGCCGCATACTCTCTTTTTTCATCGAAATTTATTTCAATAAAGTAGGTGAAATTCGTGGCTAGGTTTTTAACTGAAGATGTTTTTCCTACTTGACGAGCACCACGAATCATTAAAGGCTTTCTTTGTGAAGAATTTTTCCAGGCCAATAACTCTGCATCAATCGTACGATTCAAATACATAATCAATTATTTTTTAAAAATACTAATCAATAATTAAAAACAAATATAAAAAATCCAAATCAATATTGACATTAAAATTCGAAAAATACAAATCAAAAATTAGAAATGGAAAGAAAATATTTAAACCCACTCTAATTTATCCACGATAAATTATTTGAGAGAAATGCTTAAGTGTTTTATTCGAAAAAAAATAATTAGTTACCAGATGACGATGTCATCCGCATGAGCTACTTCAATGCTTGAATTTGTTTGTTGGAGTTCAGATTTCGAGCACTTGGTACGGGCAATAGCCACTGGGTTGCGAGAGATATCCAATAATTCAATCACTTCTCCTTTGTCGAAATCCCCTAGATATTCGATTACCCCGACGGAAAGTAAACTTTTTCGTTGGCCTATCGCCTTCACAGCCCCTTTATCCAAAATGGCTTTCCCGGCAATTAAACTTCCGGTGGCCAACCATTTTTGGCGGGCGGTCAAACTTGCTTCCTGAGCCTCAAAAACCGTCCCAATCTTTTCCTCTAATGCATCTATAATTCCGCGGCCTTGTTCTAATCCGAAAATCACCACCTTGATCCCTAACCTAGAAGCGAGTCGGGTAAAGGTTAATTTGGAAATCATACCCCCCAAGCAGCTGCTGGAAGTATCGCTACTAACCGCAGATAAAATATCGGAATCTATTTTCTGTACTTGGCGAATGATTTCGCCATTCGAGTCTA
>JABMMK010000260.1 GCA_013205605.1 Cytophagales bacterium
ACAACATGCGTAATGGAACATCAGACTGCTTAGCTATAACCCGCGCTGACTGATGATCATCGATAAAAGCTTTCACACAGGATAGCTTCAGTTCATAAGAATACTTGATTTTTCTTGACATAAAAAACACCCAATAAGTTGTCCAACTTTTTGGGTGCAGTTCATACCTCGCGTCTAATTCGTCCAGTAAAATTTACTGTCAATAGGCTAATGATTATTTTTTTCAATCCATTCCGTAGGCGTGCAATTCGTACACTCCTTAAATGCGGAGTAAAAAGTAGCTTTATTTCGAAAGCCAGCTTTCTGAGAAATCCCTTGCAATGTGGTAACTAAATGGTCATTATTTTTAATTAATTCGATGGCATATTCCACTCGAAGCTTATTTCGATATTTTGGAAAAGACATTTTCAAATGAAGATTAAAGATATCAATAACCTTTGCTTGAGGTATATTTAATTCTTTTGCTATTTGATGTAACGAAAAGTCGACGTTCAAATAAGGCTTTTTATCATGTAAATAGTCAACTAACATCTCCACCTCGTTGAAATGAAAAACTTTCTGTGGTTCAGGATTTTTCTGTTTGCTAGAAGAAAAGGAATTTAATTGATTGAATATTGGAAGTGAATTGGAATTATTTAAATACATCCAGCTAGGGAAAAGTAAGAGGCAAAAAGGTAAAAATAGAGTAAATAAGGCAGGGATTTTAATA
Source organism: Cytophagales bacterium (assembly GCA_013205605.1). GTDB lineage: Bacteria > Bacteroidota > Bacteroidia > Cytophagales > Spirosomataceae > Aquirufa. The sequence continues at coordinate 710 of JABMMK010000260.1, forward strand.
TATTGAATTAATTGATAACTGATTACTGGCGTATCATAAAATTCGGAATGGCCTAAGATATTTAGAATAATTAAAATCAAGGGAATTCCTATACATATAACAAGCAGACTTGTTAATCTTAATACCGCAAAAATGCTGATTTTAGTTTTTTTACGATCATTCAAATAGTTTTTTAATAGGTAAAATAAAATCACACCACAATAAGTGGAATTAAAAAACAATACTCCGATTTGTAAATATTTCAAGGGCAATAAAAAGGTAGCATTTTCAAAGAAACTAAGATCTGTACCGTTCGAGTTAATCGTCCGAAAATAGTCAATTTTTTCATCCATTGAAATCGTGAAATATGGGAAAATAATTATAAAGCAGATCAATGCGGGTATAATATGAATCAACTGCTTCGATCGAAATTCAAATTTCCCAACTACAAAACTTTGAATGTAAAAGTATAAGGTAGGACCAATCAAAAAAGTAAATGGCAAGATGTGAATATAGAAAATAGCCAAAAAAACATCATGGGATTTTTCTTGTAGAAATAGATAAAGCAACTCTCTACAATTAATAATAAAAAATAAATAGACGAAAAAAAGTATACCCTTATTCTGCTTCCAATGATACACGATCAATATAAACGATATCAGAAGGGATAATATTAATGAGGTATATTCCATTTAGAAGTTATTAAATGGTCTAACATTCGTTTTCTAAAATTGTTCAAATTATTATAAAAATCTTTCAGTTTGAATGATGAACAATAGGTAAGGTTGTTTAATTTCTTATTTTTTAGACTTTAAATTTTTCATTTTAGTATAGTTTCGATTCTAGGCACAAGATATTTGCTGGTTAGTTAAGCAAATACCAACCTAGTTCTATTAATTTATGTACTCATTATTCAAAAATCTACTCACACGAGGATTTGTTCCTATACTCCTTTGTGTATGTAATACGATACCAACCCATGCCCAACAATTTAAACTCACCCAGGGCATTGCCATCACGCAGTTCAATTACCAAAACGAGCAAGGCCAAAATATCCAAGGACTTAAATCTGGCTCTGGCTTAGCATTTGGATTAGCTTTTCACAAATCCAACTTAGTGGATTCGGCTAAATATAAATTGGAGCAAACGCCTTTTGCCATTTATTTGGGTCAAAATCCGACGGTAGCTAAAATGCTTAGCCTGATCAATTATGATCTTGGCATTCAGTTTACACAGCTGAACGCGGTAGGGGACATTCAAAACAATGCCTTTTCCTATCAAACGGATTATATAGGGATTCAGGGAAAATTAGGCATCAGGATTCCATTGCCTGCTAAGTTTTCACTCAACCTTCAAGGGATTGCAAGTGTTAACAAAATTATTCACGGAAATCAATTATTGATAAATCGCTACATCGATCTATCTGAAGATACACAGTTCGCCCAGGTAAAAATCATGGCCGGCTACGGCGCTGAATTCGAGAGAAGATTTTCGGAAAAGGTTGCGGGTTTTTTTGCCTACCAACAAACCCAAACGCTGAACTCAAATCCGGTAGGTAAGTCGACCCTCAACTTTAAGCCAGCGATGTTCTCAGTCGGCATACGGTTTTTAAACTAAAAAATAGATGAAAAGAAAAATTACTCTACTATCTTTTTTACTAATCTCTCATCTTAGCCAAGGCCAATATTTAAAGATGGCAACGATTTCTTCTTGGGGTAGCTCAAGCTCCTCAGGTAGTTATATGTCCCAAGTAGTTGGCCAGTCGAGTGTCATCGCTGGAACAGAAAGCAAACAAGGAACCGTGTTTAGACAAGGCTTTAAGCAACCGATGGGCTTGCAGAAAAAAGTACAGTCGAGCGGCATGCTACAAATGGCAGGCGAAGGAAGCCCTTGGTCTTTTCAAGCCTACCCAAATCCATTTAAGGATGTATTGAGTATAAAATTTGATCAGAATACAACACTTCCTACACGTTTTACCTTATATGATATCGATGCCAACATCATCTGGGAGCAGAGCTTTGCTGAAAACCAAAGCGAAATCAAATTGGATAAATTCCAAGGCATCAAGGCCGGTAAATACATTTTGCAGGTATTCCAAAGAGGAAAGCCGCAAAGTCAATCTTTAATTAAAGAGGTTCAGTAAATGATAACCACAAAACACGAAAACGACAACTAAAAAAATAAAACAACTGACAAGATTAATTAAACATCCTAGTTCTTAAAAAAATTATTAAACATGAATTATTGCAAGCATTTATTTTCTCTACTACTAATTCTTAGTAGCCTATATTCACTTCATGGTCAGACCAACAAGAAAACACTGAATTACCAAGCGGTGATTTTAGACCCTAAGGTGATTGAAATACCAGGAGCTGTTATCACAGGCCAGCCCTTAAATAAAGGAAACGTGTGTTTACGTTTTACTTTATTGAATGCGCAAGGGGGAGTAGATTATGAGGAAACCCAACAAGTCACTACCGACGAATATGGATTAGTGAATGTGGGCATAGGATCCGGAACTCAAGCTGGAACGCAAGCAAGCAACAATAGTACAAGCCTATACAAAAATTTTGAGAGCATAGTCTGGAACTTGGGTGTAAAGAGTTTAAAAGTAAGTGTGAGTTTTGATGGCTGTGCTACTTTTAAACAAGTAACCACACAAGGTTTAAACTATACCCCTTATTCTCTTTATTCTGAAGCGGTGGATTACAAAAATGTGATAGAGGCGCCTAAGAAACTTTCTCAGTTCCAGAATGATGAGAGCTTTTTGGTTCCAAAGAGTTTGGATCCACTTAAGCAGGACATCCAAACAAACAGTACTCAGATTGAAACGGCAAATCAAACAATCAAAAGCAACAAACAAACGAGTGATGCTGCGTTCTTAGTTGTCAATCAAAGCCTAACAAGCGTAGACAAGCAAGTAACCGAGAATACCCGTTCATTAACCACCATGGAAACGAAGCTCACGGACCAACAAAACCAAATTGTAGATAACCGCAATCAGATCTCATCGACAAACAATTCAATGAATGCTCAGATAGGTGGATTACAAGGTCAGATTAATACTTCGAATAGTACGGTGAGTAACCTGATGAATGGAGCTGAAATGCAATCTAATAAATCAACAGCTGCCAATTTGGGCGGTGCAAATCCATCAGATCAAGCTTATCCGAGTCAGAGGGCTGCGAAGGCATACGTGGATCAATTAGTCTCACAAATCGCAACCAGCGGCGTACCCGATGCGACGACATTAGCGGCAGGTAAATTACAACTTGCGGGAGATCTTGGTGGTACAGCCACCAGCCCGACGGTACCGGCATTGGCCGACAAAGAAAACAGCAGCAATAAATCCACAAACGTACAAGCAGATGCCGCATCAGATACTAAATATCCATCGGTAAAAGCAGTGAAAGCTTATGTGGATCAAGCGACATTGGGAACAGCTTTAGCGGCTGATTTAGCCAATAAGGCAAATATTGCGTCACCTTCTTTTACGGGAACGCCGACTGCCCCGACACCAACATCAAACGATAATTCAACTAAAATAGCTACCACTGCCTTTGTTCAAGCCGCCACAACAGGCATTGCCTTGCAAACATCACTCGATGGGAAAGCGGATAAAAACTCACCCACCTTTACTGGAACTCCGGTGTTACCTGCTGAAACAATAGGAGTAACGCAAGCCTCGGGTAATAATTCGACTAAATTAGCCACCACTGCTTTTGTAACAAGCAGTGTGTCTGCTGGAGTACAAGATGCAACAACAACGGCTTCAGGTAAGATTCAATTAGCTGGAGATTTAGGCGGAAGCGCAGCATCTCCAACCGTTCCAGGTTTGACTTTAAAAGCGCCTTTAGCATCACCTATTTTTACGGGAAACCCAGTTTTACCCACAGGAACAACAGGTGTAACTCAAACCGTAGGGGATAACTCGACGAAATTAGCTACCACCGCTTATGTAGTTACTGCGGTAAGTGCAGTGAGTGGTAATTCTGGTGTACCCTATACAGGCGCCACGGGCGCAGTTGATTTAGGGGGCTATAACTTAACAGTCAATGAATTGACTATCGGTTCTGGGAAAGTTGGTACTTCCGGCAGCAGCTCCAATACTATAGTTGGTGGAGCTGGTGTTAGTAGGGCTTTTACTTCAGTTTTGAGTAATACTGCCATTGGTTATAATACAATGAGTGCAGCTACTCCAGGGAATAATAATACTGCAGTAGGAGCTTGGTCACTTGTAAGCACAACCGGTCGAGAAAATTCTGTCTTGGGTGCTGGAGCAATGGAGCGAAATCTAGGAGGAAATGAAAATACAGCCATAGGTTATTACGCTATGCAAAATAATTTATCTGGTTCAGGCAATACAGCATTAGGGTTTAAGGCGGGCTTTTCAACAGATAACACCACAATAAATAATTCCACAGCTATAGGATACCAAGCTAAAGTGGCTGCTAGCAACACCATTCAATTGGGAGCAGATGGGACAAGTGGAACCACTGCAATTACCAATGTAAAAACTAGCGGAACGATTACAGCGGGAGATGTGACTTATCCAAAAACCCATGGATCAACCAGTCAAGTGTTGAGTACGAATGGAAGTGGGACTTTAGTTTGGGCGAATGCTTCATCAGGAGTTACGCTCCCATCTCAATCAGGAAATAATGGTAAGTTTTTGTCATCTGATGGTACGAATGCTTCATGGGGGACTGTTACTTTGCCAACAGCAAGTTCGATGAATTTAGGTGGGATTAAAGTAGGAACGGGATTAAGTATGGATATGATGAATTCTGGAACCATGAATTTAAATACTGCAAGTTCCTCAACCTTAGGAGGTATTAAAGTGGGTACGGGTTTGAGCATTGATTTGAATGGTGTTCTGAGCTCATCATCCTCGTCCTCAGGTGTGCCCTATACTGGAGCCAGCCAAGGAGTTAACTTAGGCGGATATGATTTAACGGTGAATGGATTGACCATTGGTACCGGCTATGTGAATCCTTCGAATACCTACAATACCATTGTAGGTAGATCTGCCCTCAACAGAACTAGTCCAGGAACAGATAATACCGTAATTGGTTATAAATCATTAGGTGAAACTGGTCCAACCACCGCCGGAGATAAAAATACTGCAGTAGGATCATGGACCCTTATCAACAATAATAATGGTCAGTCAAATTCTGCCCTGGGTGTGGGAGCGCTGCAGCAAAATTCAAGTGGAAGTCAAAACACAGGAATGGGAAGTATGGCCCTTAACGTAAATTCCACAGGTACGTACAATACAGCCCTTGGGTATGCTGCAGACGTGGTTTCTGGGACTTTAACCAATGCAACCGCCATTGGCAATGGTGCTAAAGTTGCGGCTAGTAACACCATTCAGTTGGGAAATACGGATGTATTGAATGTAAAAACCAGCGGAACCATTACTGCTGGAGCGGTAACTTATCCTAAAATAGATGGTTCAAATGGTCAAGTATTGACTACTAACGGTTCTGGAACTTTATCTTGGGCACCTGCATCCTCATCCTCAGGTGTGCCCTACACTGGAGCCAGCCAAGGAGTTAACTTAGGCGGATATGATTTAACGGTGAATGGATTGACCATTGGTTCTGGAAAAGTTGGTACTTCTGCTACCCTCAATACTATAATTGGGGAATATGCGCTAAATAGAACTACAAGTACTACCCGCGGACAGGATAATACAGCCATTGGCTAC
>JABMMK010000261.1 GCA_013205605.1 Cytophagales bacterium
AAAACGCTGGCCCGTAAATTAAAAATGGATAATGCCCAAGTGTATTTAAGTGGTGAAAATTTCATTATGCTTTCTAAAAGAAGCGGAATGAATGTTCAGCAAAATTTTGGTGGAACGACAAGCAATGTCTATTCACCTGCTAAATCATTGGTTATTGGTCTTTCATTCTCTTTATAATTTTTAGAAACATGAAAAATAAAATATTAATTCTCTTAGCTTTTGTTTTCAGCATGATCTCTTTTTCATGCGAAACGGTTTATTTGGATGCTAGCCCGACGGCTAGTATCGATGCGGGTGCTGCTTATTCAACGACGAAGAATGCATCTGCGGCGATTAATGGTATATATCGCTCATTTGTTGTCCGTTACTTAGGTTCACAAGGTCATTCTGGACATCCTGCCATGATGATTATTTTGGATCATTTAGGGGAAGATATGGTTCTTGGAACGACAGCCGCTTCTTGGCATGTGGGGGAAACTCGTTGGACCGCTCACCGTTCTGACGTCAATGTATTATCTCAATTTCCTTATGAAATGTATTATCGGTTTATTGGTAATGCCAACATCGGAATAGCGAATATCGATAAGGCCGTTGGCCCTCAATCTGACAAAAATACGTTGAAAGGTGAGGCTTTGGCATTACGTGCATTTAGCTATTTCAACTTAGTTCAGATGTATGGCAAGCGTTATGATGCTGCTGCAAAGCCTAATGCACAATTAGGAATTCCTGTAGTATTAGAGCCAACGACCGAAGGAAAAGCAAGAAATACGGTTGAGGAAGTTTATACGCAAATCAACAAGGATTTAGATGCGGCTGCTGCTTTATTGACTTCTGCTCGGGTAAACAAATCACACATCAATCTAAATGTGGTAAAAGGTTTACAAGCAAGAGTGGCTTTGGTTCAGCAAAACTGGGCTAATGCGGCGAAATATGCGGCTGAGGCGCGTGCAGGTTATATGCCTATGTCAGCTGCTCAATATGCAGATGGTTTTCAAGAAATTACCAATTCAGAGTGGATGTGGGGATTTGATCACCTAGAAGATCAAACGGAATATTTTGGGGGTTATCACTCGTATATTTCTTGTAACTACAACTCTACGGTGATTCGTACCTATCCAAAGGCAATCAATAGCTTGTTGTACAATCAAATTTCGCCTACGGATGTTCGTGCCAAAATGTGGGTAAGAACGCCAACGGCAGCGAATTCAATTGTTCCTCCAGGTGGTGTACGTGTACCATTTATCAATCAAAAATTCCGTTTGCCAGGCGTACCATCTACGTCTGCCATGGGAGATGTGCCTTACATGCGTGCCGCTGAAATGTATTTAATCGAAGCCGAGGCGAAAGTTCGTTTGGGTGATAATGCAGGAGCAGCCACTGTCCTTAATTCGCTCATTAGGACTAGAGATGCTGATTATGTGACATCCACTAAAACAGGAACGGCTTTATTAGATGAAATTTTACTTCATCGCCGTATCGAATTATGGGGTGAGGGTCACCGTTTCCTAGATTTGAAGCGTACCAATGCGCCATTAAATCGTAATGGAGCCAACCATATCGCTTCTGTCGTTTTATTGTATGACGTGGCACCGGGTGATGTTCGTTGGGAATTCCTAATTCCTCGTCGTGAGATCAATGCCAACACGGCCATTGTTCAAAATCCATTGTAAATTTTTAATATTAATGGGAAAGGTGGCTAATTTATTAGCCACCTTTTTTTATATTGATGTATCCTTAAATCAATCAAAATGAAAACATTATTACGTATAATTTCATTAGTTCTATTTGTTGCATCTGCGGCCTCTGCCCAAGATGCCATGGAATATCAAAAACCTCCTCAGGCAATCGCCGATTTATTATTGGCAAAACCCACACCCAGCATCAGAATCGATAGTAAAGCGGAATGGATGCTGCTTAGTGAACGGAATTCTTATCCGACGGTGGAAGAGTTAGGCCAACCAGAAAACCGGATCGCAGGTTTGCGCTTAAATCCGAATAACTTTTCTCAAAGTCGGCAATTATTTATCAATAGCTTATCCTTGAAAAATTTAAAAAC
>JABMMK010000262.1 GCA_013205605.1 Cytophagales bacterium
ACCCATGAAGGAGTTTGAAGGAAAATTCAGGCAATTCATGAAGTCCAAAGTGATGCTTTTGGATACGATCATGAATTATATTGTCCAAAGAAAAGGGAAACAGATTAGGCCCATGTTTGTTTTTTTGACTGCGGGATGTGTGGGAACCATCAACGAAAAAACCTATCGTGGAGCAGCATTGATTGAATTACTTCATACGGCCACTCTTGTTCATGATGATGTGGTCGATAGTTCAGACTATCGTAGAGGATTTTTCTCCATCAATGCGATTTGGAAAAATAAAATAGCCGTGCTTGTGGGCGACTACCTCCTCTCCAAAGGCCTTTTACTCTCCATAGAAAACAAGGATTTTGACCTACTCGCTTCAGTATCTACCGCGGTGAGGGAAATGTCAGAGGGTGAATTACTTCAAATTGAAAAAGCGAGAAAATTAGATATCACGGAAGAGGTGTATTTCGACATCATTACTAAAAAAACAGCTACCTTGATTTCTGCCTGCTGTGCAGTCGGCGTGCAATCCACGGACGCGGATGAAAAATATGCCGAAATAGCCCGAAATTTTGGTGAAAAAGTAGGAATAGCTTTTCAAATTAAAGATGATCTTTTTGACTATGGCGATGCTGAAATTGGCAAACCCTTAGGGATCGATATCAAAGAAAAGAAGATGACCTTGCCATTGATTTATGCTTTACAAAATACCACTAGGTCCACCAAAAAGCACATCATTCAACTCATTAAAAACGAATCAGAGAATCCTAAAAAAGTACGGGAAGTCATTGATTTTGTCAAATCCACGGGTGGGCTTCAATATGCCAATAAGCGCATGAATGACTATGCACAAGAGGCCAAAGAATTATTGCAACAATTCCCTGAATCTAATTACCGAAAATCTTTGGAAGACTTGATCAGCTATACCATAGAACGTAATAAATAAATTTTAGACAAAAAAAGAGAGACATTAAGTCTCCCTCTTTTAAACAATCTAAAACTCTAATGTTTTACAATCAATCATTATCTTGGACCACCGCCACCACTGTAGCCTCCGCCGCCGCCACGACTTCCACGATCACCACCACCCATTCCAGGCATCGATTGCGCAGGTGCTGGTGTTGCATCACCGCCACCATCTTTTTGGTCATCATTGTTTACTGATTTTTTCTTCTTAGTCGGAGTGAAGCTCATTTTTCCAAAACGGTAAGATAAATTGATTTTGAAATTCATATTTCTAAGAATATTGGTACTTTGTTGCGTAATCAATGGCGTCTTTGTTTCGCTACGAATCGTCATCCCATTAGTCAAGAAATTCTCTGCTCCAATACCAATGCTTCCCCTCTTGTTTTTGAAATCCTTCTTCATGCTTAAGCTATAAATTCCAAAACCACCCTGTGTTCCTTGTAATAAAATTTGGTTAGCACGATAGAAAGAGAACAACTGAGCACCCCAACCATTGCCAATATTATAATTACCAAAAATCCTAAAGTTAGATTGCAAACCTTGATTGCTTGCATTCATTAATGGATCAGCTACATTATTTTTCAAAACCATGTAGGAGAAGTCACCACCACCACCAATCATCAATTTATTTGACAAATTCATGTTGATATTAATGTTCATTCCATACGCATTCTCAACTCCAATATTCATGGAAGTCGTTTTCACTGTATCGCCAATAACCGTTCTGATTTGATTGATCGCTCCTGTATTATTCCGAACGAAAAGCGCGGTAGAAATATAGGTTTGCTTCACGAACTTGCTGTAATTGATTTCATAATTATTCGCATATTCAGGGGACAAGTTTGGATTTCCCTGTGAAATACTCAATGGATTCGTAGCATTTACGTTAGGATTCAAATTCTGAATACCTGGTCTTTGGATACGGCGGTTGAAACTAAATCTCCAAGTACCCGACTTAAATGTTTTCGACATATTGAAACTTGGCACTAAAACACCGTAAGGAGGAATGGTTAAATTCTGGCCTTCTTTTTTCAAGAAACTAGCCTCGATGTCCGTGTACTCGTAACGACCACCCAACTTCATGCTCCACTTACTTTTTGTACTAAGGGTATAAGAAAAATATGTACCCAAAATATTTTGGTTATAATCAAACACGTTACTTGGCAAATTCGCTAAATTAACTTTTGTATAATTCGAAGGATTATTGCCAGTCGGATTCAAGAAAGATGCATAATCAGAATTCACTTGACGACCGATGATCTTCGCTCCAAACTCAATCATTTGCAACTTGGTAATTGGCGTTTGATAATCTAATTGCAAAGTAGCCTCTTTATTCACCGAACCATTTATGTTTTTGATTGAATTCATGATTTGAGACATGGATGAATTCGGATTCATGATATCATTGAAAAAATCATTTGTACGGTTATTATTCGACATCATGGCCAATATACTGAACTCTTTTTGAGGTTTAGCAAAAGTGTGCGTGTAATCTACGTTCAAGTCTATATTGGCCGACTCATCCAATGAATTCGTATTTCTTAAGCTAAATAATTTATCGTTTCTAACCTGGCGTAATCCATCACCCCAACTATTTCCATTTCTAAAACCAATTCTAGAAGAGGCCGTAATGGAGTTAAATTTATTAATGTCCCAATCAAAACCCAATTGGTAATTTCCGAACAATCCGCTACTTCTAGTATCTGATGTTTGAACATTTCTGGTTAAAAAACCATTATTTAAAGTTGTTTGAATCGACTCAGATTGACCATTCACATTATATTGAGAGCGACCATAACCGCCTAATGACATTCCCCATGTTTTATTTCTGAAGTTTCCGTTCATCGATAAACTAGAACCTCGAACACCTGCCGAAGTATCAAATGAGAAGGTTAAACCTTGTAGGGTATTTTTCTTAGTCACAATGTTAATGATACCCGCACTACCCTCCGCATCATATCTTGCTGATGGAGAAGTAATTACTTCCACCGTCTTAATCATATCCGCTGGAATTTGCTTTAAGGCATCCGCAATGTTTGATGCCAAGATAGTCGATGGCTTGTTGTTAATTAACACCTTAATGTTTGAAGAACCTCTAAGTGATGGATTTCCGTCTAGGTCAACAGATAACATCGGAACTTTTTTCAAAACGTCTGTAGCATCTCCACCTCGGTTTGTCTGATCTTTCTCCGCATTATAAACGGTTCTGTCAACTTTCTCTTCAATTAAAGCTCTTTGGCCTTCTACAGTTACTTCAGCTAGCATCTGAGTGTTGGAACCCATACGAATTACACCTAAATCCTTATCATCATTTTTATTAGTAATTTCGACCGGAATCGTGATGCTATTATATCCTAAGAATGAAGCAACCAATTTGTAACTTCCAACCGCAACTTTCGTGATGGTAAATTTACCTACTTGGTCAGCGACTGTTCCATCCACTGGTCTGCCCGTGGTTTTATTGATCAAAGCAACGGAAGCAAATTCAACGGCTTTTGAATCGGTGGAGTCTAAAAGATAACCCACAATTTTAGCAGATCCTTTCGGTGCAACTGGAGCTGCAACAGCTTCTTTTTTGGGAGCGGCTCCTGAAAAACCACCTAAACCAGTTGGCATCTGAGCATTTGAAATTTGACAAGCTCCCAATAGGGAAAATAAAAGAAATAATTTTTTCATATTTTGTTTGTTATGGCAATTCGCTCGATTTGAAATCCTGTGTATTTAAATCGCTCACAAAATTCTATCATTATTTTTTACACGCTTATTTTTTGCGACCAATTTGGTTAATTTGTAGGTCAATCAAAAAATCTACTCCTCGTTTTCATGATATCCATTCAAACATCACGACTTCAACTCATTCCATTGGACCATGAAATGCTCCAAATTTGGAGTACATTAGGAAGAGAAAGTCTTGAAAAATTTCTCAATCTTTTACCTAACTCATGGGAAGTGGAAAAGTTTTATCAAGATGAAACTGCATTTGCCTTGTGTGATTTTTGGTTACCCATGACTAAAAAATTTCCATTGGAATTCACTTGGTACACAAATTGGGAAATAATCCTGAAAGAAAAGACCTGCTCTATAGGGGGAATAGGTTTATCAGGAATGCCAAACAATGAGGGTTGCACGGAAATAGGCTATGTGATAGACCAAAAATTCAGAGGCTCAGGCTTCGCGACTGAAGCTGTAGGCACATTAAAAAACTGGGCCTTTAAGGATCCTGACTTGAAAATAATAAAAGCTGAAACACCCACTCTCAACCTCCATTCGCAAAAAGTTTTACAAAAAAATAATTTTAAAATCGTAGGCGAAAAGCAAATTAACATTCCTGAGCCCATCCAAGTGTATGGTTGGGAATGTGTCCGTTAATTTTTAAGATTAAATGAAATATAGGGTTAAACCCTTTCCATTCGATATATTTTGGTAATTTTGCTAAATTAATTGCTTTTAAGATCAAGCTACCATAAAAAATTATGCACAACTTCACTTCAATACAAGACGCATACAATATTCAAAATCTCATCAATGAAGCATTATTGATGAAGAAAACTCCTCATTCCGACAAACACCTTGGGAAAAACAGAACCTTGGGTTTATTATTTTTTAATTCAAGTTTAAGGACACGTCTTTCCACTCAAAAAGCAGCGCTAAATCTGGGCATGGAAGTCATGATCATGAATGTGGGAGCTGATTCATGGCAATTGGAAATGAATGAAGGAGTGATTATGAACGGCGACAAAGCCGAGCATATTTCTGAAGCGGCAGCTGTGGTAGGTCAATATTGTGACATCGTAGGAGTTAGAAGCTTTCCTGGTTTAGTAGATAGAGAAGAAGATTATTCAGAAAAAGTGCTGAACCAATTTTTAAAATATACCGGTAAACCTTTGATCAGTTTGGAATCAGCCACCAGGCATCCCTTGCAATCCCTGACGGATTTAATTACGATCAATGAATATAAAAAAGTCCAAAGGCCTAAAGTCGTTTTAACTTGGGCCCCCCATGTGAAAGCTTTGCCACAATGTGTGCCCAATTCTTTTGCGGAATGGATGAATCACGCAGATGTAGACTTCACGATTGCACACCCCAAGGGCTATGAATTAGCTCCTGAATTTGCAGGTGACGCCAAGATTTGCTACGACCCCAAAGAAGCTTTTGAAGGGGCTGATTTTATCTATGCCAAAAACTGGTCCTCCTATCAAGATTACGGAAAAATACTCTCCTCAGATCCTGCATGGATGGTTACCATGGATAAAATGAAATTGACCAATAATGCTAAATTTATGCACTGCTTACCCGTAAGAAGAAATGTAGTCGTGGAAGATGCGGTACTGGATTCTGAACACTCGATCGTAATCCAACAAGCCGGAAATAGGGTTTGGGCGGCCCAAGTAGTTTTAAAGGAAATGATTTTAACGCTCATGAGGCAAGAAAGCCCTTACCTGTTTTAAATAATCATGGAAAAGATGAAACTTCATGTGATTAAAATAGGTGGAAATATCATCGATAACCCAGATGCGCTAAATTCATTTTTAACAAATTTTGCGCTCATTCCGGGATATAAAATTTTAGTTCATGGAGGTGGCAAAATAGCGACCCAAATGGCCAAAAACCTAGGCATAGAGACCCAAATGGTCGATGGGAGAAGAGTAACCGATGAAAAAAGTCTTCAAATCGTTACGATGGTTTATGCAGGATGGATTAACAAATCCATTGTAGCCAAACTACAATCAAAAAAATGCAACGCATTAGGATTAACAGGCCCTGACGGTGGATTGATCAAAGCGAAAAAAAGAAATTCTATTCCCATTGACTTTGGATTTGTGGGGGATATTGTTGGATTAAACGCAAAAGGAATGAACGATTTATTGCATATCGGATTTAGTCCCATATTTGCCCCAATTACGGCGGATGACGAAGGCCAATTACTGAATACAAATGCAGATACCTTAGCCCAATCGATCGCGATTGGCTTAAGTAGCGATTTTGATGTAGATTTAGTCTATTGCTTTGAAAAAAGAGGGGTACTTAAAGAGCCCACAGATGATAATTCGGTGATCACTAGGATCAATGAAACCTCCTACGCAGCATTAAAGAAGGAAGGAATTGTGACGGAAGGCATGATCCCTAAATTAGAAAATGCGCTTTTGGCTATTTCTAAAGGAGTCAAATTAGTCAGACTTTGCCATGCAGATGACCTGAATGATGCTAGCCAAGGAACTCAAATAAAAGCTTAACATGAATAGTGAAACTCAATTTCAGGATGCTAAAAAACTATTAGGCCAACTAATAGCCTGTCCGTCTTTGAGCCGAGAGGAAGAGGGAACAGCTACGATTATTGAAGATTTTTTTAAGTCGAAAAGTATACCTACGAAGCGGCTGCACAATAATGTTTGGGCCACTAATCTGTTATTTGACGCAAGCAAACCAACTATCCTTTTAAATTCGCACCATGATACCGTGAAAGCTAATGCTTCATGGACTTTAGATCCATTTTCCGCTATAGAAAAAGATAGCAAATTAATAGGCTTAGGAAGCAATGATGCGGGCGCTAGCCTTGTGTGTTTGATATCTACTTTTTGTCATTTCTATGAGGCCCAACTGCCATTTAACTTAGTCATTGCAGCTACAGGAGAAGAAGAAATTTCAGGGGCAAATGGCATCGAATCGCTTTTGAACTCAAGCGAATTTCCAAAAATTTCTTGGGCTATTATCGGTGAACCCACCGATTGCCAATTGGCCATCGCTGAAAAAGGGCTTATGGTGATAGACGCTGTGTCTAAGGGCAAATCCGGTCATGCGGCTCTGGAAGAAGGAATTAATGCCATCGATTTAGCTATCGAAGATATTTTGAAAATACATGCATTTAAATTTCCAAAAATTTCAACTTTATTAGGCCCCGTAAAAACAACCGTTACGGTGATTAACGCAGGAAAACAACATAATGTCATTCCGGAAATTTGCGAATTTAGTATTGATTGTCGGGTTAATGAATGTTATACCTTAGAGGAGGTTTTAGAAACCCTTCAGAAATTAGTGAAAGCCGAATTAAAACCTAGGTCTTTAAGGCTAAAACCAAGTAAAATAGATTCCGACCATCCCATTGTTCAGGCAGCTGAAAAATTAGGGATTCAAACCTTTGGCTCTCCTACCCTATCAGATCAGGCCTTATTGCATTATCCATCCGTAAAAATTGGACCTGGGCATTCAGGAAGGTCACATACCGCGGATGAATATATATTATTGGATGAACTAAAGCAGGGAATTCAGACGTACCAAACGTTGATCAAACAATTAAATTCTTAAAGACGTGGCAAAACTTTGGCAAAAAGAAAATCAGTCGACAGACGCTAAAATTGAAAAATTTACGATTGGCCATGATCCTGAATATGATCTGTTGCTAGCGCGCTATGACGTCATCGGTTCTTTGGCCCACATAAAAATGTTAGCGTCTGACTCGGTTAATTTATTGAGCCACTCAGATCAAACAACGCTCGAGAAAGAATTGAAAAAAATATTAGTGGATATTGAAGCCGGAACTTTTTCGATTGACGAAGGAATGGAGGATGTTCACTCCCAAGTAGAATATTTGTTGACACAGAAATTAGGTGACGTTGGCAAAAAAATACATGCGGGTAGATCTAGAAATGACCAAGTTTTAGTGGATTTGAAATTATTCATGCGGGCTAAAATTGAGGAAATCACAAATTCTGTTTCTGCTTTATTTGATGTTTTAATCAAAAAAAGTGAAGCCCACAAAGGTGATTTAATCCCTGGGTATACCCATTTACAAATCGCGATGCCCTCTTCCTTTGGACTTTGGTTTGGAGCTTATGCAGAATGTTTGGTGGAGGATGCCGAATTGTTAGAGGCCGCATTTAGGTTGGCCAATAAAAATCCCCTAGGCTCAGGAGCTGGCTATGGTTCTTCTTTCCCTCTAAATAGAGAAATGACGACTCGATTGCTAGGATTTGAAGCTCCACATGTGAATGTTGTGAATGCACAAATGTCGAGGGGCAAAACTGAATTCTATGTCTTAACTGCCATAGCCCAATTAGCCACAACGCTGAGTCGGCTTGCCATGGATGTCTGTTTATACAATTCGCAAAATTTTGGATTCATTGAACTACCTTCCGAATTGACGACAGGAAGTTCCATCATGCCGCATAAAAAAAATCCAGATGTCGCTGAATTAATCAGAGGTAAGGCCAATAAATTAAAAGGGGCGCCCAATGATTTGCAAATGCTGATGAGCAATTTACCTTCCGGATATCACCGCGAAATGCAATTGACCAAAGAATTGTTGATGCCCGCCATCGATGAAATACTGGATTGCCTTCAGATAACCCAATTTATGATGGAGGAAATCAAGGTCAAAAAGAATATTTTGAATGATCCTAAATACGATTTACTATACTCCGTTGAGGAGGTCAATAAATTAGTACTAGCCGGAATTCCTTTCCGTGAAGCTTATCAAACTGTGGGCAAAAAAATTGAAAACGGGGATTTTGACGGTATTTCTAAAGAACTGAATCACAGCCACTTGGGAAGCATTGGTAATTTAGGTTTGGCGGAGATAGGCCAACAAAAAGACCTGGTCTGGTCTAAGTTTGGATTTGAAAAAGTGAATGAGGCTATTAAGCATTTATTAGCTTAATCGATTAGCCATCATTTTTTGAATGTATTTTCCTAGAATATCAAATTCTAGGTTGACCCGACTGCCTATTGCCAATTGGTGAAAAACAGTATGTTCATAAGTATACGGAATGATGGCCACAGAAAAGTAATCGACGCCAGAATCAACTACCGTCAGACTAGTCCCGTTCACACAAATAGACCCTTTTTCCACCGTCATTTGGCCACTTGCGGCAGGATATGAAAAACGAAACTCCCATGAACCTTGTTGGTCTACAATCTCCATACAAGTCCCTGTCAAATCCACATGTCCTTGAACAATATGCCCATCAAAGCGGGCAGAAGCTAACATACAACGCTCCAAATTCACTTTTTGGCCTATCTGCAAATCACCTAAATTTGTTTTTTGCAAGGTTTCGTTGATAGCCGTCACCCGATAATTTTGATTTTGAATCTCGACCACGGTTAGACATACGCCATTGTGCGCAACGGATTGATCTATTTTGAGTTCAGTACTAAATGGACTCGAAAACCAAAAATCAATATTGCTTTGATTCATTTGCTTTTTTTCAAGCGTAGCCATTGCCTCCACTATTCCTGTAAACATGTCAAATATTTTATAATTTTACTGATTCAAAATCAAAAATACACGCAATCCGATGAAATTCAATAAATGGACCTTGATAATACTCATAATCTTGATCGCAATAATCTATGTGAGTATCCCTAAAAATCAAATGAGCGGCCCAAAAACAAATGAGGATTCATTGGCCAATGTAGAATCACGCAAATTGAAGGACGAAACCTTTCGTGATTCGGATGAATCACCGATCAAAGATAAAAAAATGTTTAAGGGCTTAGCTTATTATGCTTTTAATCAAAAATGGATCATTTCATTTGAGGTTCAACGCTCAGAAAAGATCGAAAAAATAAAAATCAATATGACCGATGGAGGCCAAGAAGACATGTTGAAATTCGGAACCATAACGGCTAATATCAATGGGGCAGAAGTTAAATTGGAACTATTTCAACATGCGGATGGTAATTTATTCCTCCCGTTTAAAGACAAAACCGCCCCCACAGAAACCTATGGAGGCGGTCGATACGTCGATATTCCATTAAATAAACTAAACGATAAAACAATTTTGGTGGATTTCAACCAGGCTTACTTTCCTTATTGCGCCTATAACCCAACATTCACCTGTCCGGTGCCGCCGAAAGCAAATGACATCCCAACACGCATTCCCGCTGGGGAACGAAATTTTTAGTCGGCCCGCTGAACAAATGAAGCACCTGAAACATCTTTGCTAATGTTTGGCCGGCCCTTGTAGGTTATTTTACTAGCCCCAGAGGCGTCTACTTGTAAGGTTTTTTGTGCGTTTACCTGAATGTGACTTGCACCACTCGAATTTATATCTATATCGCGCGCATACAATTCATCCAAAATCAAATGGCTAGCTCCGGAGGTTTCTATTTCCAATTTACCAACATGACCTGCCAAGGTTGCTTTAGAAGCACCAGAGAAATCGAGAATCAGTTTGTCTGCATTTATTTCAGCTATGTCAACTTTAGAGGCTCCAGAGAATGAAAGTCGAACTTGCTCTTCATCGGTAAAGCCATTGATAAAAACCTTCGCGGCTCCTGAGAACTCGCCATTAATAATCTTAGGCATCGTAATGTTTAATATAACTTTTTTTGAATCCTTGTTCCAACCCCACGACCATTTTGTATCTCGAAAGACATGCAAATAATTGCCATTTTGTTTTAACTCAATCTCCTGCAAATCTTCAGCACGTCCCAAAGCGCTTATTGAAAACACATTTCCTTTTTTAATATGAATTTCAAAGGCGTTCCCAATTTCCAAGGAATGGAAGGCATTTACTCGAAAGTTTTTTGACGTTGGATTCTGAATTCCAAATAAATTAATGGTCAAAAACAGGAGTGGGATTAAAGATAATAATTTGAATTTCATATAAGTGAATTTAAAAGTGGATTTCTTAAGGCCTTTATTAGGATATAATTTATGAGGATATCCGAATGAAAAAGCGGAAAAGCAAAAGAGCAGATTTATTAAAAAGAGAGATATGATTTTTTTCATGGGAAATAATTTGTTGATATGATTGGTTAAACCTTCACTAAAATTTTAAGGATGTCTACAAGATGTACTTAAGATTGTTTTCGTTGCACGTCCTTTTATTTTTTTCCATTTTTAGTCCATTGGACATTTAATTTAGGATAGGGTTTAAAGGTTACATCGGAACGATCGCCTTTAAATCCTTTAATTAACTCGCTGGCATTAAGTTCCATTTTAGCTTGGTTCGACACGGAAACAAATGCTTTTTGGGTCAGCCAATTAGCCGCTAATAACTCGGAGGATTCACTGGCCGATACTTGTAGTTGCTTGGATTTGCCATTTAACGTCAAACTATGGAATCCTGATAATAAAACGTCTAGATTATCTAGATCAAATCCACTCAAATTCGTTCGGCTATTTCCACCTAAACTTATTTTATTTAGGCTAGGCGCTTGGATCGTAATCTCAAGGCCCGATTGAACTTCAGGAAACTTTAAAACCTCTTGATCTACCTTTGCCATACTTGAAAAATCGTGCATGGGATCTGAGGATTTATAGGTGATTTGATAAACTGGACCTTGAGTAATTGTTATCGCTGAGGTTTCAGATTCCAATATCTCAATATTAGAAAAATCAGCTAGGGTTTTAGTAATCGAGAAGCCTGTGCTTGAATCGCCCTTATTAACAGATTCGTCCGATTTAGGAAACTTGGGATTATCGGAAAAGCCAGAATCATCAGCATCATTGTTAGATTGAGGCTCACGGTTCAAACAAATCAATCCCTTATCAGGAGTAAAAGTCCATTTGGAACCAGCAAACAGATCTTTTTCTTCATTTTTAAAATATCCGGAATCCAATAGGTTTTCGATATATAAGGCAAAATCACGTGTCATTCCGAAGGAAACACCATAGGGAATCAGCACTTTAACACGCATGCGTTGGTTTCTAAATTTGAAATTCTTCAAACCAAAATGGCTGTCCATCACGATTTGATTCCCTTTTTGCACCCATTGATAATCGATGGACTTAGCATTGAGCTCTGCGTCAGCGCGTGTTTTTCCATTGGATTTGGCAAACATAATGACTTGAATCGTCTTGCCATCATAGCCTTCTAAACTCATAGAAGCACGTGAAAAACCATTTCGATTAAAATCATGCAACTCATCCTCATCTAAAAATTCATCTGCAATAATTGTATTCCCCAACATTTTCTCCCAGATATTTTCCTGCGAATCACGGTTCAAAGCAAACACATAGGATGAATCCGCAGTAATTTCCTTGATTTGGTTCAAAGATGCTGTGCGCTGGAAATTGCGACCGACCATACTAAAGGCGGCAAATAAACCAATCCAACCAACGATAGCGATGGCCGTAGACGTATATTGATAAATCTTATTCGTTAATTTCCGATTGGCCAACAAAGAAACCCCGCCGATCCCAATCCCCAAAATCATGGGAATGATGGCGGCATATGCTGCGTAAACAGCCCAAGCGGGTAAATCTTGCGCCAATAAAAAGATGGGGACTGCCTCTCCAAAAGAAATACCAATCTGCCCATGATCAAAACCAGATACTCCAGCGGTTGTTAACACAACTAAAGCGAGCATGAACGCAGCTGCGATGATCAGTAAAACGATGCCTGAAATATATTGAGTAAACCAACGAACACCCGTCAAAATGGGCTTCAATGCCGTAAAAATGACAGCAAAGGCACGGAAAGGAAAAAGTAAAATTCGGGTAATGGGTTTTTCCTCCACTGAATCGGGTTGGACCGTTTCTTTAATAT
>JABMMK010000263.1 GCA_013205605.1 Cytophagales bacterium
CAATTGTAGTGAATCAAATTATCCTTGTATGCTTTTCTAGGTGCAGGTCCTTGCCATAAATCGTAGTTTAGCCAAGCAGGAACTGCCGTTTCTTTCCCTATTCCGATGGAAGCACGGTTATTAGTATACCACGTTTTGGCAAAATAAGGTCGGCCTATGACCCCAGCATGAAGCTCGGCAATAGCGCCAGCCACATTAGGCCAAGAGCGGCGCTGATTACCCATTTGCAAAACACGCTTGTGTTTTTCTGCCGATTTAACGAGCATTTCACCTTCGTTAGGATTATGGCTACATGGCTTTTCTAGGTACACATGTTTTCCGGCAGAGCAGGCTAATAAAGCAGCCGGGGCATGCCAATGGTCGGGAGCGGTCACAATGAGCGCATCCAAATTTTTATCTTCTAGCGCATTCCTGAAATCAGGAGTTGCCTGGGGTTTATTTGATTGAATTTTACCTATGGCGTCGATGCAAATATCAGCGGCGCGAGAGTCTACGTCACATACATGAAGGACTTCACAGTTTTTTTGATGGGCGAAATTTTTGCCAACGGCCAAACCGCGGCTATTAACTCCCATGCAAGCCACCCTAATTTTCTCGTTGGCTCCTACAATATTTTGATAACTTTTGGCTGAAAATGCAGGAAGTATTCCTCCTAAACTTAAAGCAAAGGCTCCTGAGGAGGCCTTTTTGATAAAGGTTCTACGTGTATTTTTCATGTAAATAGGTTATAAAGCTTAGGTAAAGATTACGAATTTATTCGATTATTTCCACTTAATTTTTTTGAAAACGATTTGAGAATAATCTTTCCGTTCATAGACAATTCCCAGGTGCTTGGAATCTAGTAATACCAAATCCGAATAGGCTGTAAAATCCTTAGGAGATTCTCCTGCGGAAGCTCCGTTGTCCACAGGAATGGTTATGGGCCAGGTGCGACCATCATCTTGACTAATTCGGATGGTTAAATTATCTCGATTTTTTGTGTCAGCGGCATTGCTAAAAGCTAAAGTAAAGGAACCTTTTTTTTGAGCGATGGTTAAAATACTTCCTTGGCAAATGGGATCTGGCAGTTGAGGATCAAAATAGGTTTCTTTCCAAGTTGCACCTCCGTCGTCGCTAAGGCCAATGATGCGCTGGCGTATATCGCCTCGTTGGTTTCTAATGTTCATGAGAAGTTTACCCCCAGAAATCTCAGTTGCCGAAGATTCATTACTTCCAGGGATAGCAATGGAGGCTCCTAAATGAAAGGTGTCTCCGTGATCATCGCTGTAAAAGGCATGGGCACGGTAATCAGATCCTCGTTCCCCGCGAGGACCCTCGGAATGGTTGGCCGCAATGAGTATTCGACCTGCATGAGGGCCCTGGTTGAATTGCATAGCGTGGCCGGGGCCATTGGCATAATGCCGCCAATCCTCTTTGAACGTGTAGGCAGAATTCCAAGATGGTTGATTCGGTCGATGTACTTGCATTGTAATATTCACGGCTGAAGACCAGGTCAAACCACCGTCAGTAGAGGTAATGTACCAAACCTCGCGTAGCCCCTTCCCCTCTCTGATTTCATTTTCGTGGTTATTGCCCGTATTGTAGAACAAAAATATAAGTCCTTTTGGAAATCGGGGGTCTGATTCATCGAGGACGGGTGTTGGATTTCCAGCTTGTAAATCTTGAAAATCAACTAAAGTAGCAAGAGCTGACCAAGTGCGGCCTTGGTCGCGGGAGATTTTTAGGACGATATTGATGTCGCCAAAATCCCCTGATCCATTCACACGTCCTTCGGCAAAAGCGAGCAAATGTCCTTGTTTGTTTTTGATAATGGCGGGAATGCGGTAGGTTTTATGCCCTTCTTGGCCTGAGGTATATATGACTGAAAAGGGGGATTGCGCTAGGGTGGATAAAGCACAAATAAAAAACACAAGACTTAGAATATTTTTTCTCATGGATTAAATTTAAAAAACATAGCGACAAGATAAAAAAAATCCCCTTTACATTTTCATGAAAGGGGATTTCAAACTCATTAAAGCAAATAAGATTAATATCCTGTGTTTTGCTTTCCTAGTTTTGGATTATTCAATAATTCAGCTGTTGGCAAAGGAAGCAATAAATGCTTCGCTTGCAACTTTTGATTTGAACTAAGGTTTGTATGGCCTACAAATTCCTCGAAGGATTTCGTATTTTGGTTAAACGCTTTTTTCAAACGAACCATATCAAACCAAGTTTGACGTTCAAAACATAATTCATGCCAGCGCTCTTTCCAAACTGCTGTTCTAAATGAAGCCGCTGTGTAAGAACCCAAATCAGGCGTAGTTAACTTCGCACGATCACGGATTCTTTTGAATGCATCGTAAGCCGCTTGAGTAGGTCCACCCACTTCATTTTGAGCTTCAGCATAGGTCAATAACACTTGAGCATAACGGATTTGAGGAACGTTCA
>JABMMK010000022.1 GCA_013205605.1 Cytophagales bacterium
GAAAGTCTAGTTTCCTCGACCATGGAACGAATTACAGCACTGGAACGATTTCTACGGGGCCTTTGTAACATCGAAATTTAATTAGAAAACAAAGGTACAAATTATAATTTTATTGCGATAATTTGTTCTGGATCTCGTTCAATTTGGCTTGTAATTCACTGACCACCTTTACATATTCGGCAAACTCTTTCCGAGTCACAAAACCATATTCTTGAAATTTTGACTCTTCTTCCCAATTGGGTGTTTCTGAACTATTTCTGACTTGGAAAAAATCAGATAATTCAAATTCCAAAATAGCGGCAATTTGGATCATCCTTGACAAGGAAGGGTCGGTGATTCCCCGTTCTATTTTCGAATAGGCCGACACGGTTATGCCTAATTGCATAGACACATAATCTTGGGTATAATCCTTGGCATTTCTAATTTTCCGAATTCGAGCGGCGAAGTCTTTCATAGCTACAAAATTCTAAAACAATTAGAAAATTGGTAGCGCCCTTATCCGACATAATATATACTAAAAGGAAAATAAGTAAACTTATAATTCAATTCTTGCACATAGGCTCTAATGACAAGCCTAAAAAGAAATATTCTTTCCTGAAAATTGAGTCTGCAAACGAAAAAAACTAGGAAATTTTGTTGAGCTGAAGTCCGACCGTAGGATCTTCTGATAAATTTAACCCTGAATTTCGTAAAATAGCGGCCAATGGATCCAATAAATCTGCCGAACCTAGCACCCAAACATTCCAAAATTCGGTTAATGGTGCTTCATATACTTCTTCAGCGATCCTAAAAAAATCAGTTTGTTCATATCCTTTTTTCAGATTTCCAAAACGCGCATTCATCTGTTGCATCACCTCTCGAATGGACTTGGCTCCCCCAAATTTTTGTTGGATTAATAAATCCAAACCCAAGGCGACAATCGCCCCTTTAAAATAAATGGAAACTCGCTTTCCAGGGGTGGAGGGGCCGTAACCGTCCAACCATAAATCCATCGAACTCTGGGTGAGCGATTGAGCCGAATAACGATCTCGGTCAAAATGTAATTTCAAATTCCCCAAAAGTAAATTCAAATATTCCTCTTCATGAATGACGCCAGAGGCTTTTAAAAACCAATCTCCCAAATAGGTGGTCACACCTTCCACAATCCAGGCTGTTTCGAAATACGTAATTTCTCCATAGCGATAAGGCAACAATGGCTTTGGCCTAATGGTGGCAATATTCCAAACATGAAAAAATTCATGCGATGCTAGGCCAATTAAATCATCGTAACATGCGCGATCTTCTGGCCCCATGACCATCATCGTGGATTTTGTATGCTCAACTCCATGATAAAAAGGTTCAGGACAAATCCAATGTAAAAAATGATACCTTTTTACCGGCAACGCACCCATCCAGGCACATTGATAAGCAACAATTTTCTGATACGCATCGATCAATAGGTCTGAAAAAACAGTGGATGGACCTATGCCCTGAATAAAAAATTGGGCCCCCGCTTCCTTCCACGAATGTGAAAATATTTCTGCGGCGGCAAGAAAAGGAGAATCTACTAATTCCCGATAAGTACGCGCTTGAAACACATCATTTTTAAATGTCAAAGACGTTGCAAATTGCCATTGGCCCGGAAAATTTATCCTCACCTCGCATGCCTGATTTTCAAACCCTTGGGGACAAACGAGGCAATTGACAAAATTAATGTACAACATGTCCGCATTTGCCGCCGAACCTCCCGCATCTCGCTGAACGGCAAAATAGGTGTATTCCAACTTAATAGGAGCGATTTCCGTACAATTTAATCCCCAAACAGAAGATTCAATCTTATCTATGGAAAGTTGTTGATCTCCTTGGAAGGATTTTATCTCCGGTATATTTTTAGCAAAGTTTTGTACTTGGTACCGACCGGGCCGCCAAATAGGCAACCCTTATTTTCAGCATACCCAATTTCTTAGGTTGAAACTCACAGCTTATTTGGAGCCAATTTTCCTTGTCGGTTGATATCGTATATTTCATGCCATGACTTCTTGCAAAATTTCCCAAGACCTTAGTACTCCAAAGGACTCGATATGCAAGCGGTAAAAATACAAAAGTCCCGACAAACATTCCTTGCGCTGAGCCCTAGAAATTAAAAATGGCTCGCCATAATTTGCCATGACAAGCTCGCTCAACATGTTCGCATCTATGACATTTGCTCCCGAAAATTGAGACTGTTTTAATTGGTCTATCAACTCCTCCGTATTCCCAGGTGCAAAGCCTAAAAATGAGGCCAAATTCCAAAGAAATTGGATATGGAAATTTTCATAATTTCCTTGGGCTCCATCCAAAAACTGGAACGATTCTTCTAGAAAATCAAACAAAGGGAAATTCGCTTCTTCTTCTTTTAAAACTTTGGCTAATATCTCACTTAAAAATAAAGCGATACTGGATTTGCCTACGTCAAAAGGAATTTGGCGATAAGGAAAATAGCATTTTGCTTCTGAAATTCGGTGAAGTCCGCGGCCTGGTTTGTGAAAAACTTCCAGGTCCAACAAGGTCAAGGGTTGGAACAGCGCCATTTTATGTTTCGCCTTAGCTGACCGTACGCCATTTTCTATGTAGGATGCGATGCCGAACTCGGCA
>JABMMK010000264.1 GCA_013205605.1 Cytophagales bacterium
CCACCCCAAAGAATACCCTTTTGTAAAAGCTCCTGTTGCATGAACGTTTTTAATGCCAACGGATTCTGACCTTCTGCTTGGTACGTCAGCATAGACCGACAAGGATACCCGACACATGATGTTATTTCTGACATGCCTAAGTAGGAGACCAACTTATTATATTCATTTTGAATCCATTCTCCTTTGCTATTGAGCGTCGCGATCACATCATGTTTTTGCATGTATTCAATCGTCGCCTTACAAGCCGCTAAGGATAAGGCTTCTCCGCCGAAAGTTGTATAAGAAAAAACGTCTTTTTCAAAAAGCGACATCACATCTTTCCTTCCCGTTAAAATAGCTAATGGCATACCATTCGCACAGGCTTTTGAAAAAGTAGCTAAATCTGCCTTTACGCCAAAATATTCCTGAGCACCTCCAAGGGCTATTCTGAAACCTGTCCACATTTCATCAAAGATTAATAAGGTCCCATTTGCCTTACAAATTTCAGCTAATTCTTGAAGGAAATTATTTTGTGGTTTTTCAAAAATAAAGGGCTCCAAAATGACGCAAGCAACCGTTTCATCTAAGGCATTTTTAATCGATTCAATGTCATTAAATGGAAAGGTAAAACTCAAATTTTTTATGCCTTCAGGGATACCGCCGCTGCGAGATGTGATTCCGATATACCAATCGTGCCAACCGTGATATCCGCAACAAAAAACTTTATCACGACCCGTATAAGCTCTAGCAATTCGTACCGCGGCAGAGGTTACATCAGCACCCGTTTTACTGTACTTCACCACTTCCGCGTTTGGAATAATTCCGTTCAGTATTTCAGCTAATTCCACCTCCAATGGGTGCATTAACGAAAACGTAATTCCATCTTTTAATTGGGCTTGAATCGCATCGTCAATTTCTGGAATGCAATAGCCAAGCGATAATGGGCCGATCCCCATATTGAAATCGATGTATTCATTTCCGTCAACATCCCAAACGCGAGCGCCTTTGCCTTTTTGCAAATAGACAGGTGCCACACCTTTAGAAAATTGTCCGGGTCCTTTGGCCAACGTTTGCGTAATGGGTGATTGAACTTGCAAGCCCCTTTGATACATTTCAAGTGATTTCGAAATGTTAGGTAAAGCTTCATTAAATTGAACAGAATTAGGCATATGACAAATTATTTTTGAATGAATTTTTGTATTTTTTCTACTAAACTTTTAGCATCCAAACCCTCATGAATAAGCACTTCGGAGAGTCGGCCTGGCTTAAACCAGCGATCCTCAAAAGCAATCGAATGAGTAGGAATGAGAATTTGGTTCTTGACCAAATATTCCGCTAAAATGCTGAACAAACCTCCGGTTAAAAAATGGTCTTCGATGGTAATAAAACAGGAAGTTTGAGTGGCCAATTTTGAAATTAAATCCCCGTCGAAAGGCTTTAAATTCCTAAGATTAACTAAGCCCACTTGATAGCCTAAATCACTTAATAATTGGTGCGCCTTGACACTTTCTTCCAGCATAAACCCGTAGGTTAAAATCGTACAATCTTTCCCTTTAAATATATGTTCAGCCTTTCCGAAAACATATGGTTTATGCTTAACAATTGCTGGTCGAGTATTAATTCGAACATAACTTGGGTTTTCGGTGGCCCATATCTGAGGTAACATTTCAACCAAGTCCTCTTCATCTGCAGGAGCAAAAACCTCCATGCCCGGAATTCCTCGCATGATGGATATATCCTCAATCGCTTGGTGCGTAGGTCCGTTCCCATCCGATAAAACCCCAGGAATAAAACTGCTCAATTTGACAGGTAAATTGGCAATCCCCACCGAGGTCCTTATAAACTCAAAAGCTCTCATAGTTAGGAATGCAGATAAGGCATGAACTACGGGCTTTCTACCACGCAAAGCTAAACCTGCGGCAGCACCTAACATCGTTTGCTCGGTAATTCCGGTATCTATAAATCGATTGCCTAAGGACGCTGGCAAATTGCGAACTAAAGCTCTATTTTCAGCCGTCATGACAATAAATCGATCATCCTCCAGGGCTGTTTTTTCTAATAATTTTTCGTAAGTCATCATCTAATTATTTATCGTACAACCAATGTTTCCGCCACTAAATTGGCCCCAAACCCTTCGTTTAATTCCACTAATAATTCCTGAATTTCGGGTTGTGAAAAATTACAAAACCAACGATCTGCTCGCGCCTCAATCGACGGCAATCCCTTTCCGCGTACCGTGTCACAGATAATTACTTGTGCACCCGTTTGCCCCTTAATGTTGGAGAATGCTTTTTCTAAAGCCATGAAATCATGCCCATCAATTCGTTGTGTCATCATTCCAAAAGACTCAAATTTTTCTACTAAAGACTCGAGTGGAATTAAGTCTTCCGTGGCCATATTGGCTTGAAAATTATTACGGTCAATGATAAAAGTTAAGTTGTCCAGTTTATATGCGTTGGCGACTAAAAAAGCTTCCCAACAAGAACCCTCGTTCAGCTCGCCATCACCCATGACGCAATAAACCCGATTTTCTCCTCCACGAATGATGATATCCATTGCAACCCCAATAGACACTGAAGGTAATTGGCCTAACGATCCTGAATGAAATTCCACCCCAGGAATGTTGCGATTGGGATGCCAATAAATATGATCTTCTGTGGACAAATGATTTTTTAATCGATCCGCTTCAATCCAACCAAGCTCTGCAAATATTCCATATAAAGCGGGTACATCATGCCCTTTAGATAAAAACAAATAATCTCTATTTTCATCTCTCAAATTTCCTTTATGCAAATTTAAGTGATCTACATATAAATAAGTGAGTAGATCAACGGCCGAAAGTGAGGCCCCTAAAAAACAGCCTCCATCTGATGCCATAGGCACGATGTGATTTCTAACGCGTTTTGCAAACTGTTGAAGCTGTACTAATTTTTCTTCATTCATCATGATAAATTGGTTTGACTGGGCAGAATGGTTTTTAATTCTTCTAAATGATTTCGATACCAATTGACGCCTGCGAGGGATTGATTGATTTGAAAAATCTCTGGTTCAAAAACAAGTAGATCCAAGATATCCTTTAACGTAAATCGGGGATTTATTGGATATAATTTTTCATACACTTTGTTTATAAATTCGTAATCTTCTGGATAATCCAAGGTAAATCGATGAGACATATCATAGGTAAATCCGGTTTCCCAAACCACATTACCTATTGAAAAAAGGTCTGGATTTTCCCAAAAATAAGGTGTCGTATGCTCACGTTCCAATGGCCTGACTGCTTCTTTCCAAGCTCTTTCTAAAGCGTTAAACGACATGATTTCCACATCATTTCCATCGGGATAAGAAGCGGGATGTAGGTTACTTACGAAATCAAATGATTGCTCATTTTTTAGGTAATAACTTAGAACTCGGTCGATAACAGCTGTGTCAATCAGTGGACAATCAGAAGGAATTTTGACAATGGTGGAAGCTTGATAAAAAACAGCCGCCTGATAATGTCGGTCTAGTAAATCTAACAATGAGCCTCTAAAAACTTCATATCCATATTTCAAAGAAGTCGATTCAATAATATCATCTGATGGTTGGTCTGATGTGATCACCACTATTTTAGCTATTGTTTTAATTCTGGCAATGCGATTTAGTTGGTGAACCAACAAAGGAATTCCCAATACCTCTTTCATTATTTTACCAGGAAAACGCGAAGAATTCATGCGTGCCTGAACCAAAATAAGTAATGGATTAGACATGTGTTTCTTTTTTAATGTTTGAGGGCAATTGACTTAAAAACGCTTCTTTTGAACCTATAAATTCTAGGTACATCTCACAAATTTTAGCAATCCTTTGGGCGGATTCTCCCCCATTTTGAACAGGCATTTTTTCCAATAAATCAGCAAGGTCAAAGAACGAATGTACTTTTTTCCCTAAGGCAATTCCGCTATAAACAACGGTGGAGTACTGCGTAATTAATTCTTCACAATTGGCAATCATATCGTTCGTCGGCCCCTCCGTGTAGATCAATGTATCTTCAGGGCAATTCTCTTTTATTTCTCGAATAGCTCGATCCTTTTTTTCATTGGGATGTAACTTGAAAAGCATTTTTCTTCCTGCCGCTATTTCAACACATTGTTTTAAAAATTTGGAGCGATTTTCATAGCGATACGTTTCGCGCATGTCCGTGGTGGCAACCATCACATAGTCCCGGTGCTCAAAGTCATTTTGTTTATGTTGAATTAAATGATCGTAATTGGGAATACCTGTCACGGTAATTTTATTTTCATCCGTACCCTTTTCAATAAAATATTTCTTATACCCTTCGGATGCGGCACAATACACATCACAAAGGTTAGAAGTACCATTTAAAGAAGTTCCAAAACTCCAATACCGCGGAATGCCCGTTTTTTGAATAAAGGCACTTAGTAGAGTATATGGGTCAATCATTCCTTCTTGTACCCAAATTGTTTTTGTGTTTAAAAACTTTTTCTGGAAAAGCATATCGGAACAAAAAACAACTAAGTCATATGTGTTTAATTTAGCCTTATAATCATTAGGTAACTGGTTTTTATGAATATACTCCTCCGCTCTTTTCCTTAATGGATTTCCCATGATGGTGGTATCTAAAATACCCCATTCGATAACTTTTGAAATGAAAATATTTTCTGAAAAAAATTGGCTGAAATAACAATCAAATTGCGGCAAAAATTTTGAAATAGAATGCATTTGGATCGTCTGATTAATGGACCCAGTTAAAAATAAAATTTTCTTTTTGCCTAACATAAAATACCCAAATGATTACTATAAATTTAGCGACCATTATGATAAGATTAGAGGGATAAATTTCATTTAATGATTATATAACAAATGGATTAATATTTGCTAACAATAAGAAAATGATTTGTTAATTTAGATTGGCAAGAATCAAACCATATCCTCTAAAGAACCGATTAATTATTGCTCCTCGCCTATCCATGAGGCTAAACTTTAACTTCTGCCCTTTTTAAAATCTCGTTAGCCAAGTTAATGTAACTTTTAGACCCGATGCTTAAAGGGTCATGTAACATGACTGGAATTCCAAAACTTGGAGATTCGCTTAAGCGAATATTGCGTGGAATGATGGTATCAAAAACCAAATTTTTAAAATGTTTACAGATCTCAGAAACAACTTGGTTGGATAGGTTTAACCGAGTGTCAAACATGGTCAGCAAAATCCCTTCAATATTCAGATTAGTATTCAATCTAGTTTGAATAATTTTAATGGTATTCATTAATTTCCCCAATCCCTCGAGGGCAAAATATTCACATTGAACAGGAATGATGACGGTGTCTGACGCGGTTAGGCTGTTGATGGTTAACAAGCCTAGGGAAGGAGAACAATCCAAAAAAATGTACTCATATTGGCCACGAATAGTTTCTAGGTGCTCTTTCAGAATGGTTTCCCGACTGATGGAATTAATGAGTTCTATTTCAGCGCCGACTAAATTAATATCGGCCGGAATTAAATCAAGATTTTCAAACACTGAAGAGACAATGGCACTTTTGATTTGAATTCTATTTAGTAAGATATCATAAATCGTGTACTCGCAAGTGCTTGGATCAAGCCCCAAACCGGAAGTGCTGTTGGCCTGTGGATCGATGTCAATAATTAATACTTTTTGGCCTAAAGTGGCTAAGCTATATGCCAAATTTATCGCGGTGGTAGTTTTGCCCACGCCGCCTTTTTGATTTGCGATTGATATTATTTTTGCCATCATAAGATTCGGTTATTTTCTACTAAAATCGGCTAAATCAAAAAAATAATCTTCGTTCAATAAAAACAGTTTCCACTTTTTCATAAACGATTTATATTCATGGCTGATCAATTTATTTTCAAGCGTAACCTCAGCGGTTTCTTGTAAATTAAATTTGATTATGAGCAACTCTTTTTCTACCGAATAGTCAAAAGAGACGTTTTCACACCTCTCATATTTTATAAACTCGAAACCGTCTTGGTAATTTCGAAATCCCACTTTTCTAATTCTAATATACTTCATTGGAATTTCATTAATTATTTAAGGCACTACTTAGTAATTAGGTACGTAATATAATTCAAAGACGCTAACTAATTTATGTTAATTCAGATATTTAATCATTTATTAATCGGAATATAATAAGAAGACCATTTATCAAATATTGACATCAAAATCCTTAACTTTTTATTCACTTTAATTTCACAATTCTGTATTCAAAAACTTATGAAAGGGCCCTATGTTTACTAAAAATTAGCTTCATGGAATTACATTTCGGTACCTACCGAGAATTGGCAGAAAAAGATCAAGTTGAGATTAAAGGGCTCATTATAAAAGGCAATGAGGCGAATGCTAGTTTAGTAGACAGTCGGCTTTATTCCTCCGCATTAACAGCTTATTTTAAAGATGGAGATAGTATCATTGCCACGACCAGCATTAAGATGCCGGAATCCGATTACGTCAACGATATTTTTGACAAAGCGCTAGTTGATTTTAATCCATCCAAGTACACCTTTGAACTTGGGTATGTGTTTGTCGAATCGCTGTATAGAAACCAAAAAATAGCTTCCATCCTATGCTCGGAGTTGATACATAAATTTGATAAGGAGGATTTATTTTCAACCACAAGAACGGATAATCTAGGAATGCAGTCCATCCTAAATTCATTCGGATTTGTGCCGTCAGGCATTTCTTATGTAAGCTTGACCAAGACGAGATTGCTCCAACTATACATACGGAACGGCAACTTGTTTAATCAAGAAAAATCTATGGAATTTGACTTTGACGAATGCATCAGTTGTGGATAATTGCAAAATTTCTCTTGAAACAAATCCAATCCATATCCCGCAAAAATCCTTTCTAGTCGAGTGCAAAGGCTTACAATTAGCTTTTCAATAATGGACAAATTACTATGGTTTAATTAACCAAAAGTACAATAACCTAACCTCATCATGAGCACAATTCTTAGACAATTTATTATAATTCTTCATCAAAAAAATTCTTGACAGAATAAAAATGAAATGTCTTGTTATTTGACATAGCCACAAACAAACCATATCTAAATCTTCTGTTAAGTTTATAACTTGTGATTTCACTACCATCACTCTCGTTAGTTTGTGCCTTTATAACCTTAACCAATTCATGCTTATGCTTATCAATTGGCTCGCCCTCCCTCCTAAAAACGTGAAATTGATTAGCTTGTTGATCCGAAACCAAAATGAAACCTTTTTTTGCTGAGGTCTTGTAAATTGAAATACCTTCATGGTCTTCTGTGAAGCCGATTTTGGCAAACAAAGCTAATTCGCGCCCCGAACTATCCGGATGAGCGTAATACTTTCGAACACCTACAGTTTCATCAGAATAGTAAACGAAACCTAACTCATTATCCACCGCAATGGATTCAATTTCTTTCAAACCCGAATATTGACCAAACTTCCTAACTAGCTTACCGGTAACAATTCCCGAATCACCTACTTGTAGTAAATACTGAAATAAATACCCTTGCAAAGGGCCCTCTTTTCGACTCACTATCGCATAAATTTTATTTGTCTTTGCGTCCGTAAATAATGCAATTCCCATGGGAGAACGCTGAATTTCGTCTTGAAAAACATCTATACCACCTCCATCTATCAATTGCATTTCGGGCAACTTTATTACACGAATTTTATTCGTGTTTCGTTCGGTACACACAGCTATATCAATTTTACTTTTACCTTTTCCTAAAAGCCCATAAGCTATATCAATATTGTTAGGGCGATTAATGCCAAGCAGATTTTTACTCTCAATATTTTTGCCAAAAAGATCAAACACATAAATTCCTCCCTGGCCACTCTTCCCCCCCTTATCAGTACCCATGATTAAGCTTTTAGCAGGATTTTTTCGATTGTAATAAATGGCTGGATCATCTGTATCGAAGCTCACCGTATCACTTTTAAACTCAGGGAAAACTTCTATCGTAGGAATTTTAGAGGTACGTTCTTGCGAAATACTACTAAAGTGGATATTTAGCAAACATGCCAACAATAAAATAACAAAGCGAAATTTCATAGGGTGTAAAAATAAAAAAACGTTTGCTATAAAAATAGCAAACGTTTAATAAGAAAATCTATTTGTTACTTTTTACCAAAAAGATCATATTTTATTCCAAAACCAATTCTTGAATTATACATTTCTTCTTGGAATGTTCTTTCTCTAATCCCCTGATAATAACGCAATGGTTGGTTAGTAAGATTATTAGCTTCGAAATATACGCGAAGATTTTTGTTGAATGCATAAGATGCATTTACATCCAAAAATGTCTGTTTGTCATAAAAAATATCGCTAAATGCATCTCCACCGATGGCATCAACGTAATCACTCGTCATATTTAATGAAACGCGTAAAACCAACTTCTTAGTTTCAAAAGATAGCGAACTGTTAAACATGTGATTCGCCGTTCCAGGAAGAGCTAATTTATCATTTTCTCTCCCTTCAATTCCGGTAGTAGTGGAATTTGTATAGGTATAGTTTGCATATACCCCAAAACCTTTCCAGATTCCTGGCAAAAAGTCAAGCTGTCTCTGAAAGGAAGTTTCAAACCCGCTAACACCTGCCGTACCACCATTTTCAGGTCTTGTGGAACTTACTAATTGACCATACAAAGGATCTGTAACGTTCAAAGAAGTTTTATCATAAATAAAATCCTTTAAATTTTTCTGGAATACGCCCACTGAAACCAAACCAATCGACTCAAAATAATTTTCGAACATCAAATCAAAATTCATCGCTTTGGTAGCTTCAAGATTAGGATTACCTCTAGTTAAAACTTGATTGTCCGGACTGTAATTTACAAATGGAACTAAGCTGTAATATCCTGGACGAGCCAGGGTATTAGTCCAAGCCGCCCTCAAAATTGAGTTTTGGGACAGATCATATTTAAAATGAGCACTTGGTAGAATATTTAAATAAGATTTAGAAACATCCGGAATTTTACTTGATTTTCCTTTATTGCTGTCAAAACTATATCCGTTATATGAAATCGAGGTATTTTCCATTCTAACACCAAAGGTTGATGACAATTTAGTAGAAAGTTTTAAATCAGCCATCGCATATCCAGCAGTTATTGTTTCAGCTGCCTTAAAGTTGGAAGTAATATACTCTGCAATTGCATCCGTTTTTTTGAAAAGCGAGGAATTATACAAATCCAATTTACCCAAATACTCATTTGTCACAAAAGCACCAGGCACATACTGTGGACCATTTAGAAAAATTCGCTCATTTTGATTTGAAATAGGTAATTGACCCAACGTATTTCCAGTAGCTCCTAAATTTTTAATGGGGGCATAGATATCGTAGGTATTGATTCGTTCCTTACTTTTATTTCGAACTCTACCGCCAAATTTAATAAAGTTATCTTTGTTTGCTAAAGGCAATTCAAAATCCACTTTTGCATTAAAATCACTTTCAGAAGTAAAATTATTTGCCTCATAAATTTGATTAAGTGCTAATGCATTAGCACTATTTTTATCGACTAAATTTACAACATACTTAAACGGATCCTGCGCATCTACACGCACTATAGCATTACCCCGGTGCGTAATATATCGCTCATTAGGTCTATCTTCTTGAGCGTAAGCGTATGTACCCGACCAATTCATTTTTAATTTGCCAAAAAAGTCTACTCCTGATAAAGTTACATTAGCTACTCTTTGGTCCTCTAACCGCGTTTTTTGATTTCTATCGTTATCAATACCACCTTTTGTCTGAATAGCCACACGACCTTGAATTTGATACAAATTCTTTGAAATATCTTTAAATGAAGTTGCTTCAACAGGCGTATTTAGTCTGTCAACACGAAGACGGTATCTATTCTCGCGATCGTCTCTCCAATTGTACATGGCATTTAAAAAAATCGTATGCCCCTTTGCCAACTGATAATCTAATGCCAATGAACTACTTCTCCTTATGCGCTGTACATCATATTTTCTTAAATCAAAACCACTTAAAACGACTGGATATGCTGGGTTTTTTGTCTTTGCCCATACTCCCTCAAAATTATCTGAACCAAAAATATGGTCGTTATAGGACCCTGAAAATACAAAACCTAGTTTATCATTAAATATTCTATTGCCTAAGACAAACGAAAGGTTTGTTATTGGTTTATTGGTTAAAAAATTTACCCCACCACCCAATGTTCCAGAAACCCGTAGTGCATTTGGAGCAGTTCTAGTAATTAAGTTGACCGAACCGCCAATGGCATCAGCATCCATGTTAGGTAATACGGCTTTGTGAACCTCGATAGTTTGAACCATATCAGAAGGAATTAAATCCATTTGAATATTTCTATTGTCACCCTCTGCAGATGGAATCCTTTCTCCATTCAGTGTAACTGAATTTAATCCAGCAGTCATTCCCCTAATAATGATATTACGTGCTTCACCTTGATCATTCTGCATCGTTATTCCAGGAATACGCTTCATGGCATCACCAATATTTGCATCTGGAAACCTTCCAATCTGATCGGATGACACTACATTTGTAATGTTACCATTGTTCCTTTGTTGGTTAATCGCTTTTGCTTGACCCTTCAATCTATCACCTACAATGATAACTTCGGTGCCCTCGATAGCTTTCTCATTTAAAATAAAAAGCATTTCTTTTGCTCCAGCATCAAAATTTAATTTTTGAATTATTGTCTCATAACCAATGTAACTAATAGTAACTGTGTAAGAACCCTTTTTTAACGAGTTAAAAACGAATTTTCCTGATTGATCTGATACTTGAGACTTTACTAAATCGCCACTCAGTTTGACCGTGGCTCCAGGCATCGAAAGCCCTTGATTGTCAGTTATCTTCCCAATTAATTTGCCATTTTGTGCAACTGACATGTGACAAAATGCAAAAAAAGTAATAAGTAAAAGTAAGTTTTTAGTCATAATTTTTTTGTTTAAGGCCGAAATTAGTTTTGTTAAATAATCATATGGTTACCGAAAAATTAAATAATTGTTAATTTTATATACTATGTAATTGGAAACTAATTTTAATAGCTTTACAAGCGAGAAAATACATCAAAAGCAACATCAGGACACAACCACTCCTAGGAAAAGTCAACTAGGTTAAACGACGTGCAAAATGCTCCACATGCTGCCAATGAAAATCAAGGAGAAGCCTATCCGAATGACATTTCCAGAATTAGTTAATAACTAAGAAAATAAAAAAGGGATAGAAAAAATTTCTATCCCTTTATAATACACTAAACACTATTATGAAATACTATTATTTAACTAACCACATTTGGTCGTTAATGTCATCTTTCCCGGCATATTGGCTAGTAATTGCCGCGGTATAATTAGTTGCGTTAGCCGTTCTTTCTGTCGCTGGATAGATCCAACGTAAAGCGATACGATTCGAGTTTCCATTACCAACTCCCGAAGAGAACGCAGGGAATCCAGTTCTTCTCCAGTTGAAGTATGCTTCCATACCTGAGTTCATAAAGAAGGCTGCGTATTTTTGAGAAACAATTTTCTCAATTCCCGAAGCCGCATCGTATTTAACTGTTGACTGCGCATAGAACGTATCGAAGTTGAAGTTCACTGAGTACTTCACTAAATCAGCCGCATCGCGTGCACCAGATTTCGAATACGTCATGGTATTAGAACCTTCCGCGATACCATAAAACGATTGAGAAGCCTTGATACCTTTCTTATACCAATCTTCCGCTGAACCCGTAGCCCATCCACGTGCATATCCTTCCGCGATGTTGAAACATAATTCAGGATAACCTACGATAAATGTATTTTCACCCGCATAAGTTTGGTAGTAACGCGCACGGTTTTGGAAAGAGAAGATACCGGGAGCAAAACCTGCACCATTCGTCAGACCTGCATTTCTCGCCATATCATCAATATTATCACCTGAACCTGCTCCACGGTAAGCCGTAAAGTCTGAAGCTAATTTACCAGCCTTCAAATCAGCACCTGCAGGCTCACAAGTAATCATCACACGTGGATCCTGTGTCTTAGATAAAAATCCTACATACGTAGAAGCCATGTTTTGACGCGTTGCATCGAAACCGAAGTTATCTGGATTAGAAGGATACTTGTTGAAGTTGTTCCATACAAATTGCAACGACTCCGGATTCGAGCCAAGCATTGGATATTTGGTTGGGTTACCAAGCATCTCAGCGAATTTAGCTTTAATACCTAATTCCGCATCCGTATCTTTCTTTGATAACGTAATCAAAACACGTAAGCGATAAGCGTTAACCACTTTTTGCCACTTTTTCAAATCCCCATTGAAATAGAAATCACCTGAGATAGTCTCTCCTTTGGCAGCTAAAGCTGTCATATCACTATTCGCATCATCTAACCACTTTAAGATTTGCGTGTAGATAACTTTTTGTGAATCGTATTTAGGAGCCGTGTTTTCGATCCCTTTTAAGGCTTCCGTCATCGGTAAATCGCCCACACGCTTCGACATTTGATCGAAGAAATACGCACGGAAGAATTTTCCTAAAGCAGCATATCCATTCACATCAGCTAAACCTAATTTTTTAGCTTCCTCTTCCATTTTTACTACGTTTTTCAACGTCGTATATTGGTTTGGCATTTGGCCTAAGTTATAC
>JABMMK010000265.1 GCA_013205605.1 Cytophagales bacterium
GCATATGCCAACTGGGTACGTTCGGCTGATGAGTTGATCAATGAAACTACAACTACTAATTTGTTGTCCAATGCATTTATCGAAATTGAGCCTGTTAAAGGTTTGAAATTTAAGTCATCTATGAACGGAGAGATTTTAAGAACGAAGTTTTTCTTTTTCAATCCTTCCAATGCAACTTCAAGGATAAATGTGCCTATTCCAACGACAGCCGAATCAATTCGTCAAAATGTTGAAAACTTGTCTTGGTTGAATGAAAATACGTTAACCTACAACACGACTTTATGGGATGATCATAAATTTGAATTATTAGGGGGTTATACAAACCAATATTTCCGTCAAGAGTCTACTCAAGTTGTAGCGGACACATATGCGGATGATCGTCTTCCTACGATTCAAGGTGCGATTAACGTCAATAGAGGTGCGACTGTTTCCGGCGTACAAGAATGGTCATTGACTTCTTATTTAGCTCGTTTGAATTATAACTTCAAAGGCAAGTATTTATTTAATGCGGCGATACGTAGTGATGGTTCATCTCGTTTCGGTACTAATAACCGTTGGGGTACTTTCCCATCCGTAGGTGCTGGTTGGGTTGTTTCAGATGAGGCATTTATGTCAGATTTACCTGCAGTTACATTCTTGAAGTTAAGAGGTAGCTGGGGTATCATTGGTAACAATAACTTAGGTAACTATACTTCATATGCATTGATTAACAATACAGTGAATGGCGTGTTTGGAAATACAGTTGCCACAGGTGCTGCGGTAAGTTCATTAGCTAATCCAAATTTAGGTTGGGAAACAACTCAGCAATTGGATTTAGGTTTTGATTTAAACTTATTTAATAATCGTGTCAATTTTGTTTATGATTATTATACTAAGAATACAACCAACTTATTATATGCAGTACAAATTGCTCAAGAATCTGGTTTTGGTAACTTCAATGATAACATTGGAGAAATTAAATTCTGGGGACATGAATTCTCTTTAAATACAATAAATACTACTGGTAAAGTTAGGTGGACTACTAACGCGAACATTTCATTCAATAGAAACGTAGTAGTTGCTTTAGCTCCAGGTATTGACCGTGTATATGGACAACACCACATTACTAAAGTAGGTCAACCCTTTGCTCAATTTTATGGTGTTATTTCAGAAGGAATGTATAAAAATGCGGCAGATCTAGCTAGTTCTCCTAAAGTTCCAGGACGTTCCACTGTGGGAAGTATCAAACTTAAGGATTCGAATGGAAATGGAGTAATTGATTACGGTGGAAACTCTGATGATCGAGTAATCATGGGTAATCCTTTCCCTGATTTTGTTTATGGTATCACGAATAATGTTACTTATGGAGATTGGGATTTTAATATCATTGGTTCAGGTTCTTATGGTAATCAATTAATTGTACGTCATATTTATTCGACGGCCAATTTGGACGGTGTATTTAACATGGTGGATGGAGCTAAGTACCGTTTCCGTTCGGAGGCTAATCCAGGAATGGGAATGTATGGAACGACTGTGGGTGGTGGTAACGTAACAGGTATCGAGCGTGACTGGATGAATAGCCGTTTTGTTGCGGATGCATCTTACTTCACGATTCGTAACATTACCTTGGGTTACACATTTGCTAAGCCAACGAAGGTTTACAAGTCGGTACGTGTGTACGCATCATGCCAACAAGCTTATGTGTTCACTAATTATTGGGGTGGACCAAATCCAGAAACAAGTGCGCAAGGAAACGGTCAAGGTGACGGTGGTAACTTAAGTCCTGGTATAGATTTATCCAACTATCCAGTACCAAGAACTTTCACATTGGGTGCAAACTTCAACTTTTAATTAGCTAAATATTAAACGTTTATTTTAGAAAAAATGAAAAATAAAATCATATTAAGCTGTTTGTTAGCCGTAGGATTATCAGGTTGCACAGCTGAATTTTTGGTAATAACACCAGAAACAAGTTTAAGTTCGGTTACGTTTTTTAAGACGGAGGCCGATTTTTCTCAAGCAGTGAATGCTTGTTACGTTCCATTACGAACTATTTACAATGACCGTTCGTATTTACTATCTGAAATGCATTCGGATAATACATATTATTTTAGAAATACGGCTTTTGGTGCCACTGAGCAGCAAGAGGATTTGGCGGATTTTTCGATCCCAGTATCGAATAATTTAACGACCAATACACACGTATTAAATCAATATCGCCAAGATTATTTGATTATTGCGCGTGCAAATCAAGTTTTAGCTTTAATTGATAAAGCTGATTTTGATGCGGCTGCTAAAGCCAATTTAAAGGGACAAGCACAATTTATGCGTGCCTTCGCCTATTTTGAAATTTATCGATATTTCAATAAAGGACCTTTGCAATTGACTCCAGTGGCTAATAGAGAAGAAGCCGCTGCAAAGCTTGGAACGGCTGATGATATCTCAAAAATCATCATTGGTGATTTAACAGGTGCAATCTCAGGATTAAAGACGAAATCGACTCAAGAAGCTGGTCGCGCCACTGCAGGTGCTGCAAGAGCTCTTTTGGCTAATTTGTATTTGATTCAGAAAAACTGGGCGGGTGCTGAAAAATTATGTCGCGAGATTGTTGCTGAAGGAAGTTATTCTTTAATGGCTGACTACAACAATGCTTTCACTACGAGCACTGCGAATAAGAATAATGCAGAAAGCGTTTTTGAGGTTCAATACCAAGAAGGTGCTAATGGTTTTCAAGGATCATTTATGTATAATTTCATGCCTCGACCTATGACTTCTGGTGAATTATTTACGTTAGCTGGTACATCAAATCCTCAACCTCAAACAGGTGAAGGTAATAATGCACCCATGCCTGATTTAATTAATTCATATGAGGAAGGTGATTTACGTAAAGCTGCTTCTATCGGATATATCACTTGTTCGTCAACTTTATGGCAAGCAAAAACATATCCATATGTTAAGAAGTTTGTAAGAACTCACTCTTTGAATGGTAACCATGGGATGAACTGGCCTATATTCCGTTACTCTGAAGTTTTATTGTTCATGGCGGAAGCTTTGAATGAGCAAGGAAAAACAGCTGAAGCAGCTACATTTATGAATCAAGTACGCAAGCGTGCTGGTTTGGCTGAAACTACTGCTTCTACTCAAGCTGCTTTCCGTACCGCTTTAATGAAAGAGCGTCGTTTGGAATTAGCTTTTGAAAATAAAAGATGGCATGACTTAGTTCGTACGGATACTTTTAAAGAGGTAATAGCGGCCAAAGGAAAAGCAATTACGGCTGATCCTTTTGCTCATTATTATGAAAAAGGATATACGTTGCGTAGTAACTCTTTCACAGTGATTGAGAAATACTATCCATTGCCTGCTGATGAGGCTGCTTTGAATCCAAACATTAAATAAGTATTATGAATGAATAGCCGCCAAGGAATTGGCGGCTATTTTTTTTCTCTAAATTATGAGCATACTCAACTTAATTGCCCTTTTTTATGCTTTTTTCACGGGTTTTTCTCCTGAAAATAAAGAGCTAAAAAAGTCGGTAGAATTTCAAAAAATTGTTATTTCTACTGAGTTTGTTTCTGAAGGTGTTTGTGTCGGTGACATCAATAAGGATGGAAATAAGGACATTATTGCGGGTGCATTTTGGTATGAAGCACCTACCTGGGTTAAGCATCAGTTTTCTACTGAAATTAGGTATGACAAATCATTGAAACCATTTCCAGAAACTCATGTATTTAAGGTAGATGAGGGATATTCTGATTCTTTTGCTAATTTTTCAGCAGATATTAATCAAGATGGTTGGGTCGATGTGATCAAAATAGGCTTACCAGGCGAAGCGGTTTATTGGTTTGAAAACAATCAAAATAAATCAGGTTACTGGAAGCGACATTTTTTATGTGCATCCTTAGGGAATGAATCACCACTTTTTGAAGATGTGGATGGAGATGGAAAAAAGGATTTGATTGGAAATGATTCTAAAAACCAAAAAGTAGTTTGGTATCAAGCACCTTCTTCTAAAGATAGTGTTTGGGTTGCGCGAACTATTTCAGCTAATCCTAAATTGGGTACCCACAAGTACACACATGGTTTGGGCTTTGCTGATTTAAATCAAGACGGCCGAAAGGATGTGATCATTAAGGAAGGTTGGTTTGAAATGCCAAAAGATCTTCAAACAGAATGGACTTTCCATGCTTTGTCTACGAAGTTTGATTGTGCGCAAATGTATGTGTATGATTTTGACAAAGATGGAGATATGGATATTTTATCTTCTTCTGCACATGATTATGGTATTTGGTGGAATGAAACAAAGTCATTAGCGAAGGGTGAAATTGAAAATCATTTAATTGACAAATCTCTTTCTCAAACTCATTCGATGCAATTCGTTGATTTGAATGGGGATAAGAATCCTGATTTTATTGTGGGCAAGCGCTTTATGGCTCATAATGGAAAAGATCCGGGAGAATTTGAAAGTGCTAATTTACAATGGTATGAATATCAGCCTAAACCATCGCCGCATTGGGTTTCTCATGTGATTGATTCAGATTCAGGCGCAGGGATTAACTTTTTTGTGGAGGATATGAATAAGGATAAGAAAAATGATATTATTATTTCAAATAAAAAGGGTGTGTTTTTGTTTAAAAGAATTTAATTTTTACAAAAAATAGCCAATCCTTTTATTTCAATTTATTTTAAATTAATTTAAACCTTTAAACCTATACACATGAAAATTAATTACCGTAGCCTCGTTTGGTTATTAGTTCCACTGCTTAGCATTTATAGTCCCATTTTTGCTCAAAAGGCTCAGGCATCCGAGAAGGGATTCAAGAAAATCTTTGATGGCAAAACATTGAAAGGTTGGGAGGGAGATCCTGTCTATTGGAAAGTTGAAAATGGAAGCATTGTGGGTGAAATTACACCGGCTACAATAGTAAAGCGCAATACCTTCATTATTTACCGTGATGCTAAGCCATCTGATTTCGAATTGAAATCTGAGTTTAAAATCACTAAAGATGGTAATTCAGGGATCAATTATCGCTCAGAGGAGTTATTGCCCGATTTACCTTTTGCTTTAAAAGGATACCAGGCCGACATCGATGGTGCCTTTCGTTACACGGGTCAAAACTATGAAGAACGTGGACGTACAACTTTAGGGTACCGTGGTGAGATTGTAAGTGTGAACGAACAAACGGATCCAGAGGTTAAAAATAACCTTCGTGCTTATTCAGCCCGTAATAATT
Source organism: Cytophagales bacterium (assembly GCA_013205605.1). GTDB lineage: Bacteria > Bacteroidota > Bacteroidia > Cytophagales > Spirosomataceae > Aquirufa. The sequence continues at coordinate 5,211 of JABMMK010000265.1, forward strand.
GGTTGGCTCGTAAGGTGACTGGTTCATTAGGAGATCTAGATTCTTTGAAATCTAAAATTAAATCAGAGGATTGGAATGAAGTGCATTTGATTGTGAAAGGAAATCGCCTTTTGCATTATGTGAATGGAGTTTTAATGAGTGATGTCACGGACTTGGATAAAGTAAATGGCAAATCAGAGGGTTGGTTAGGCGTTCAAGTACACGTAGGACCGCCAATGAAAGTAGAGTACAGAAATATTCGTATCAAAAACCTAAAATAATAGAATGAACATGAAACCAATTTTTAAGTATTTATTAGCGCTTGTTGCGGTAGTTGGCCTAGGAAGTGCTGGCTACAACCGTTTATTTAAGATTGAACCTGCTCACGTAGAAGGTGCAAATCCTAAGTTGGACAAAATCAGATTACAACCTGGTTTTAAGATCGAACATATCATCAGCCCTTCGGATGAAAATATAGGCTCTTGGGTTTCAATGACTTTTGATGATAAAGGTCGTATGATTTGTTCAGATCAGTATGGTGGATTATATCGTTTGACTATTCCTGCAATAGGATCAGCCAGCGTAAAGCCAAAGGTTGAGAAATTGAAATTTGGTAAGGGCGTGGATACCTTAGGTATCGGAAATGCCCATGGTATGTTATATGCATTCAAAAGTCTTTATGTGATGGTGAATGCGAGAGCAACAAAACCAGGTGCTCCTGCTAATGCGGGTCGTGGACCAGCACCAGGCTTTACGCCAAGAGGAAGTGGATTGTATCGTGTTCAGGATTTAGATGGAGATGATCAATTTGATAAAATCACTTTAATGAAAGAATTTAAGGGAGAAGGAGAACATGGTCCACATAGTATTATTTTATCACCAGATAAGAAATCTATTTTCTTGATTTCAGGGAATCATACGGATGTTCCAGAAATGGATGCCTATCGTTTGCCTAAAAACTGGCAAGAAGATAATATTTTCCCGTTAATTAAGGATCCACGTGGACATGCGAACGATCGTATGGCGCCGGGTGGATGGATTGCCAACATAGATCCAGATGGTAAGAAATGGGAATTAGTTTCAGCAGGTTATCGTAATGCTTTTGATATCGCCTTTAATGAAACAGGAGATTTATTTTCATATGATGCGGATATGGAGTGGGATTTCGGTTTACCATGGTACCGTCCTACGCGTATTTGTCACGTAACAAGTGCTTCTGAGTTTGGTTGGAGAACAGGTAATAGCAAATGGTCAACTACCTATCCTGACAATTTACCTCCAGTATTGAATATTGGCCAAGGATCACCAACCAGCTTATTGTCTTTGAGGGATGCTAAGTTTCCAGCTAAATACAAGAAATCATTGTTGGCTTTTGACTGGACATTTGGTATTGGTCACTTAATTAAATTAAAAGCTTCTGGATCTACTTTCTTGGCAGATCGTGAAGAATTTATTTCAGGTATTCCTTTGCCTTTGACAGATGGTGTTGTTGGTCCAGATGGAGCACTTTACTTTATGGC
>JABMMK010000266.1 GCA_013205605.1 Cytophagales bacterium
ACTAAAACAAATTGGGTCAGTTTTGATATTTCGAAGCGAATGGCGAGTGATATTTGTTCCTTTGATCCCTCCAATAAAATAAAAACCTGGTTAAAAGGCGTGGGGAATATCGGATTATTTCTTCGTTTAAAATCGGGTATAAATCCAGGTATTGAAGCATTAGAAGCCTATGATTTAGCCTCTGGAAATTTAATTTATGAGGTTGCCATCACGCATTGGGTGAAATTCACTCATTCACATATTCAAGTGGTTCAAGAAAAATCGCTCTATTGGATAAATTTACAGACAGGCCATTTTGAAGTTCCTGAAGACCCAAAGGATGAAGGAAGTAATCAATTTATTTTTGAAAACCCTGCTCATTTTGAGGAAAACCAACCGGGATTTTCAGATTTTAAGTTATTTTTCAAACAAAATTTTGACGAAAATATAGTCAAAGCCATGGATTGTTGGGACGGAAAGGATAAGATAATATTTTCTTATTATCTTTACGAAGGTGGCTTGAAAAACATCCTTAGAGTGTGCGATAAAGGATTTAAAACGGAGCATACCGAAATTATTGCGGAGGGAGAAACCATAGGTTTTAATACGTTTCAAATATTCAATCGCATGTTGATTTATATTAAAGACAAGCATCAACTAATATTTTATGAATTCTAAAAATTTAATTTTATTCATTTTATTGTGTTTGGGAATCACGAGCGCTTTTGGAAGCCCGATTGATTCCTTAGGACTTAAAAAGGATAACAATAAAACCTACATCGTGTATAAAGTGGAAAACAAGCAACCCCTTTACTCGATATTAAAGCATTTTAATCTCTCATTAACTGAATTCAAACAAATTAATCCTGAAGTAAATATCCCAATCAATGCTGGAGAAATCATATTCATCCCCATTCACTATTTAGATGAGGCCACAAATGCGCTAATTGCTCCAGTCAAACCCGCGGAGAAAGTGGTAGCCAAAAAACAAGAAGAAATCAAACCCACTGAATCTAGTATTCATATCGTTTCTGCCAAACAAAGCCTATTAACCATCGCAAATTTGCATAAGGTAACGATGGCCGATATCCGAAAATGGAATAATTTAACTTCAGATGTTTTAAAAGAGGGCCAACGGTTATTAGTCGAGGCACCCAAAAATTTCGTCATTGACAAATCAACTTTATTGGGCAGCAAAAACGATAAAGGAATAGAAGAATTGAAATCAGACAGTAAGGAATCAGATGGCTTGAAAAAGACCATTGAAACAGGTATTGCAGAATTAATCGAAGTACCTGACAACTCTGGCAAGTATTTAGCCTTACACAAATCGGCGCCTATAGGTACGCTAGTTTTGGTCAAAAATTTAGCAAATAATCAAAGTATATGGGTTAAAGTGATCGGTAGATTGCCCAACTCAGATGGAAAATTAATCATTAAACTTTCGCCTAAGGCATTTGAACGGCTTAATGCAGTTGACAAAAGAATCAGGGCCGAAATCAGCTATTTAATTCAATAAAATGCCAAAACGCAAAAGACCGGTCACAGTAGGAAATATAGTTTTTGAAATTTTCTTCATTTTATCCTATCCGTTTATCGCACTATTCTCAGCCGCAGTAACCTTGTTGGTTTGGATATTTTCATTTCCTTCCAAACTCATCGCATTTTTTAGCAAAATAAAATAAGCCCATGAAGGTAGAAATCGTAGAACTTCTTGAGAAGAAATACGCATTTTTCAATCATCCTAGGTTCATCGAACACGACCCCATTCAAATACCCCATTTATTTACCAAATTACAAGACCGGGAAATCATGGGATTTTGGGTGGCGATGCTATCTTGGGGTCAGCGAACCACCATCCTCAACAATGCCAAAAAATTAATTGATCTAATGGATGGGACACCTCACGATTTCATCCTCAATCACCAGGAGACCGATTTAAAACGGTTTGAATCCTTTAAACATCGAACTTTTCAAAGTACGGATGCGCTATATTTCCTTCGGTTTTTCAAAAGGCATTACACCACCCATCCAAGCTTAGAAACAGCCTTTGTGCCGGACAAGATTTTAGATGAATTGAATACGACGAAAGCAATCAATGACTTTTACACGCATTTTTTTGATGATCCTTGGGCTCCGGAAAGGACTAAAAAACATGTTTCCACTCCAAATAAAAATTCGGCTTGCAAACGAATATGCATGTTTTTGAGGTGGATGGTTAGAGAGGATAAGATGGGAGTTGATTTTGGCCTTTGGAAAAAAATAAAACCCCAACAATTAATTTGTCCTTTAGACGTTCATTCTCAAAGAACGGCGGAAACATTGGGTTTAATTGTTCCCGGCTTGCCCAATTGGAAAAAGGCGGTAGAACTTACAGAAGAATTAAAAAAAATCGACCCTACGGATCCTGTGAAATTTGATTTTGCATTGTATGGAATGGGCATTGAAGAAAAAACGATATGGAAATAATTGTACATGCTGAACCATCGAGTGAAAAAAAAGTGACTCTACAAAACCCGAAA
>JABMMK010000267.1 GCA_013205605.1 Cytophagales bacterium
ATTTGGGAAAATAATGCTATGTTTGACATAAAGAAAAGGTTTTGTTTTTTGTGTAACCCAAAGGTAACGATGGGATAAAAACTTTCCTTTTCTTTTTTTATCGTTTAGGACGCTATTGTTTTGAAATATATAAATTCATTAAATTTAATTCAATTAAAAAATGCTAATTGGCGTACTAAAAGAATCAAAGGAGTTCGAAAAAAGAGTGGCATTGACGCCAGATATCGTAAAGCTACTCATCAAAAAAGGTTTTCAAGTTTTAGTAGAAACTGGCGCAGGATTATCTTCCGCATTTTCGGATTTGAATTTTAAAGATTCGGGTGCAAAAATAGTTGAAGCCCATGAAATATACGAAGCAAAAATACTGGTAAAAGTCAATCCATTTACCATTCATGAGGTAAATCAGATGAAATCGGAAACTGTTTGTATTTCATTTCTTTATGCCTACACGCAGGCAGATTTGGTCAACGCATTAAAATCAAAAAATATCAGCGCATTTTCGATGGATGCGGTACCTAGGATTTCAAGGGCTCAGAAAATGGATGCTTTAAGTTCGCAGGCCAACCTCGCCGGATATAAAGCTGTTTTATTAGGAGCGAATGCATTGGGGAAAATTTTTCCTTTGATGATGACAGCCGCAGGAACAATTACCCCATCGAAGGTGCTGATATTTGGCGCTGGTGTAGCTGGCTTGCAAGCTATTGCCACGGCTAAAAGATTGGGAGCTGTAGTAGAAGTAAGTGATGTGCGACCTGAGACAAAAGAGCAAGTAGAATCTTTGGGAGGACGTTTTTTGAGTGTCGAAGGAGTTGATCAGGTAAAAGTTGAAGGTGGATACGCGAGTGAGATATCGGCTGAATTTTTAGCAAAACAGAAAAAATTAATCGAGGATAAAATAAAGGATGCTGATATTGTGATCACGACGGCCCTTGTTATAGGAAAAAAGGCGCCAATTTTAGTCACAGAAGAGATGGTCAAATCCATGAAAATGGGTTCAGTGATTGTCGATTTAGCCGTCGAGTCAGGAGGAAATTGTGCCCTTTCTGAAATAAACCAAACAGTCGTTAAACATGGAGTTACCTTGATTGGTGTTGCTAACCTTCCTTCATTGTTATCGACCAATGCAAGTCAATTATATGCCACTAACATCAGTGCATTAATTTTACATTTAGCCAACCCTGAAACTTTTCTTTGGGAAATGGAAGAGGAAATCACTAAAGGGTCACTTATTACCCATCAAGGTAAATTAGTGCATGAATTTACCGCATCAATTTTAAAATAATTTTAAATAATTTATTATGTCTATTGACTCACTCATTATTTTAATTTACGTGCTAGTTTTGGCTAGTTACCTAGGTTTCGAATTAATCGCTAAGGTACCCCCTACGCTACATACTCCTCTCATGTCAGGTTCCAATGCCATATCTGGAATTACCATTGTAGGCGCATTACTGGCTTGTAATGAATTGGGATATACAACATTAAGTAAGTGGATGGGGATGATCGCACTTATATTAGCCACCATAAATGTTGTTGGCGGCTATGCAGTGACGGATCGAATGCTTAAAATGTTCAAGAAATAATAAAAATGAATATAACAATCCAACTTCTGTATTTATTTTCTTCTGTTTTTTTCATCATTGGGATTAAAATGATGAATAAAACGAAAGATGCGCGGGCGGGAAATTTACTTTCTTCAGTAGGAATGCTCATCGCCATAATAGCGACTTTAATGCAAATTGAGGTCATTTCCATGGTAGAAATTTTTATCTGTATCCTTATTGGTTCACTGATAGGCCTTTATTATGCTTACAAGGTGGAGATGACTCAAATCCCAGAAATGGTGGCACTATTCAATGGATTTGGGGGACTAGCTTCCGTAGCAGTAGCCATTTCAGATTATTGGTTAAAAAGTCAAATAACGGTTGCAAACATTGATATCATAATTTTAGTCAGCATTATACTTAGTGTATTTATCGGCGGTATCACCTTTACTGGCTCAATGGTGGCTTTTTTGAAATTGAATGGTCGAATTACAGGAAGTCCAATCACATTTAAAGGTCAGCACCCGCTAAATTTAGTCATGTTGATATCATTTATACTGGCTTCAGTGGCTACATGGATGAATCCATCGGATATAAATTTTATGATTGTTTTAGTTTTGATATCATTATTACTTGGCATATTAACGGTCATCCCGATTGGTGGAGCAGACATGCCTGTTGTGATCTCCCTATTGAATTCATATTCAGGAATGGCCGCTTGCACCACAGGTTTCATTTTAAATAATAATGTATTAATTGTCGCAGGTGCACTTGTAGGAGCATCCGGAATTATATTAACACAAATCATGTGTAAAGCCATGAATCGATCTTTGGTTAATGTCCTTTTAGGTGGATTTGGTCAAACGGTAGCTGGCGAACAAACGGAAGGACCTTCCATTATTGTCAAGGAAGTTGGCGTAGAGGAAGCCGCCATGTTATTTGACGGCGCATCATCAGTTATCGTAGTTCCAGGGTATGGAATGGCCGTGGCGCAAGCTCAACACGTTATTAGAGAGCTGATGGAGCAATGTGAAAAAAGAAATATCAGTTTTAAATTTGCCATACATCCTGTGGCAGGTAGAATGCCAGGCCATATGAATGTATTATTAGCTGAGGCTAATATTTCATATGACAAATTAATAGAGATGGATGAAATAAATAATGAATTTTCAAATACTGATTTAGTCTTTATTGTGGGAGCAAATGATGTGGTTAATCCAGCGGCAGAAACTAATCCTCAAAGTCCAATTTTTGGAATGCCGATATTGAATGCCTACAAGGCAAAAACAATCATCGTGAGCAAACGGAGTATGGGAAAAGGCTATGCTGGAGTAGAAAATGAATTGTTTGGTTACCCGAATTGCCTTATGCTATTTGGAGATGCTAAACAAACTATTGCAAAAGTCGTATCTGAAATTAAAGAGCTTTAATTAGTTTTCCTGATTTCTTTCAAAAAATAAAGCACTTACAAATGACGTAAGTGCTTTATTTTTAATAGAGTGGACCAGCATGGGCTCGAACCATGGACCCCCTGATTATGAGTCAGGTGCTCTAACCAGCTGAGCTACAAGTCCACATTAGATTAAACTAATGTGCTGCAAAATTAAGTAATTATTGC
>JABMMK010000268.1 GCA_013205605.1 Cytophagales bacterium
GCTTAAAACAGGCAGCTAATTTCCATGGATTAGAGTTATTGGATCACCTTATAATATCGGCCAATAAAGATTTTTATAGCTTTGCTGATCATGGAATTATTTGAAAGCAAAAAATAAAAGGTTTTAAAAACCCTACATCATCTTCACTTGCTACATCATTTTGTGTAGCTGGTGTAGGAAATGTAGGAGAAATGAAAAGATTTTTTTTAATGTTTTTGAATTGGGATCAAATGGAAACCTTAAGACAAATAAGATTGAAATGTGTGGATATAAAAAAAGCAAAAGATTGCACAGAAAAAAAAGAATATTTAAATTTGAATCATCATAAAACACTCCTAAAGTAAAAGTTTAATTAGTTTGACGAAGTACACTAAATTGGTCCCTTATGGTGCATTGGCAGCTATTTTCGCTAAGGGTAGGGGTTGTCTTTTATGTCCTTCCGTATTTTATTTAATCGTAGAAAAAATCGTATGAAAAAATTACTCTTTGTTTTTGCACTTCTTTTTTTAAGTGTTCAAGTATTCGCTCAAGGTATTTTTGAAAAAAAATCCTATGTGAATGATGCAGGCCAAAGCCTGTCCTATCAGATTTTATACCCGCTTAATTATAACCCTTCTGTCAGATATCCAGTAGTTCTAGTTTTGCACGGCGCAGGTGAACGTGGTGATGATAATATGGCTCAAATGAAATATGGTACGCAAGTTTTTTTGAGTCCCGAAAACCAACAAAAATTTCCTGCGATCGTTATTTTTCCTCAGTGTCCCAAAGAATCTTCTTGGTCTTCTGCGAAAATGGATCGGACTCAAAAGCCCACTTTATATGTTTTCGACTATTCGCAAAATATAAATTGGCCTTTGCAATCTGCCATAGATTTAGTCAAAAGTTTAGTCAAGTCAAAAGCTGCCGATAAAAAACGTTTATATATCATGGGACTCTCCATGGGTGGCTTTGGTACCATGGAAGCCGTTTCAAGAAACCCGAAAATGTTTGCTGCCGCCATCCCAATTTGTGGTGGGGCTGATTTAACCTATGTGAAAAAATATGCTAAAAAATTACCTTTATGGGTAAATCATGGAGATGCTGATACTTCGGTTCCTGTTAAGCATTCAAGGGAATTAGTAACGGCCTTACAAGAGGCTGGAGCTAATGTGACTTACACGGAATATCCAGGGGTAAACCATAATTCTTGGGATAATACTTTTGCTCAACCAACATTATTGTCTTGGTTATTCTCATTTAAAAAATGATTTTAAATCTTCTTGGTTCACTTTTTCTACAGGTTTTGCCTGTAGGAATTTTAAACATTTCAAATGCTAATACGGCATCTACGTCATAAATCGTCCTCAAAGGGAGACCTTAGAGAATATCTCTTAGGGTTGTTTCCAAACAATTATTAAATAACAAAATGGAAACTTTAGGACAAATAAGATTGAAATGTGTGGATATAAAAAAAGCAAAAGATTGCACAGAAAAAAAAGAATATTTAAATTTACATCAATATACAACACTACTAAAGGAAAGATCTGACTTTAGTTTGACAACGTACATAGGGAATGATGGAAATTAGTAAATGATTTTAATAAGCCCTATCCTATTGATTTACAAAAAGTACACTAATAACAAGCAATATATGGTAATTACAAACCCTTCAAGCAATAAGGTAGTTGCAGATTTAGATGTTAGTAAAATTCAGTTTATACTAGGGACTGCTGAAAAAAACAATTTCAAAATTATTTAAAAAACAAATGGGATAACGATACCATCGGTTTCTGCGGCAGTATCTAGGGTGAATTAATCATTTGTAAATGCTTAAAATAGTATTTACTCTCTTTCAATAAAAATGGTATATAAATAAATTAAAATATGATAAAGCGCAACAAGTTCAAAGTCTTACCTATAATTTTTTGTATTCTTTTACTTATTGAATCATGTACCACAAACCGTCAGTTGATTAATCCAATTGTCAAAACACAAAGTGGTATGGTAAAGGGAGTCATGAATGAAACCAGAAAAATTGTTTCCTTTAAAGGTATTCCTTTTGCAGCACCACCAGTTGGCAATCTTAGGTGGCGTGAACCACAATCACCCCCAATGTGGGAAGGTATCCGCAACGCAGATACTTTTGGAAATAGTGCCATTCAAATTAAACAGGGTTCTAGAAATCCATATTCAAAAGAATTTATGGTGCAGAATGATATTAGTGAGGACTGTTTATTTTTAAATATCTGGACGCCTGAAAATATCACAGCTAAAAAACGAGCAGTTCTTGTATTCATGCATGGAGGATCTTTATTGGAAGGTTCTGGAGCAATTGATGTATACGATGGCGAGGAGTTATCAAAAAAAGGGATTGTCGTTGTTACAATCAATTATCGTTTAGGGGTATTTGGGTTTCTTGCACATCCCGAACTCACTAGAGAATCTCCCAATAAAGTGTCAGGAAACTATGGCTTACTTGATCAAATTGCTGCATTAAAATGGATTCACAGTAATATTTCATCTTTTGGTGGTGATCCATCAAGAGTCACGATTGCTGGTCAATCAGCTGGAGCGGGTTCTGTAAATGCATTGATTATTACCCCACAAGCAGCCGGATTTTTTCATGGAGCTATTACTGAAAGTGGTTCAAGATTAATAAACGACCGTCAAATAATGCCTTTATTAACTGATGCAGAAAAATTAGGTGTAAAATTTGCTCAGTCAAAAGGTGCTTCGAACATTGCAAAACTAAGAGAATTAACTGCTGAACAGTTAATAAAGATGGATACAACACAACCACAGATACGTTTTGGTCGTGTTATTGACGGATATTATCAACTCAATAATTTAAGTTTAGTTTTTGCAGAAGGAAAACAAAATGACACTCATTTTATGAATGGATTTAATGCCGATGAAACTAATTATACTGGAAATAAAGGGGAAGAATTTATTTCATTATATTCAAAAGGTAATAAGAATTCAGAAAAAATAGCAGGTCAACAACAGTCCCTAGTGAATGCTAACTTATGGATGGAGCTTAGGTCAAAAACATCCAAAACTAATGCCTATGAGTATTTCTTTACTCGAGCGATTCCTTGGCCTGAACATCCAGAATTTGGCGCTTTTCATACAGGTGAAATTCCCTATGTGTTTAACAATCTTAAAATGATAAATAGACCATGGACTTCTATCGATACTTTAGTTGCAGAAAGGATGTCCTCTTATTGGATAAACTTTGTTAAAACAGGAAATCCCAATGGTAAAGGGTTACCTAAGTGGTCATCTTATCAACCTAAAAA
>JABMMK010000023.1 GCA_013205605.1 Cytophagales bacterium
CTGGGGGATTAATTTCTCGCGTTTAGATTTAAAGGCCAAGGAAAAATCGGCCTGGGCACCGGTGCCTCGACAATTCCCAACGGCCTCTTTGGCTTATGCAGGGGTATTAGTTTGGGATACGCCACCGCCAACGCCCAAGCAAAATATTTCCGTTATTCCTTATGTTTTATCAGGAGTATCGGCCAATTACGAGACAAAGAATCCGGCGATTTTTAGAAATCAAATAGGGGGCGACATTAAGGTGTCCATAAGTTCAAGTATGAATTTGGACATGACGTTAAATCCTGATTTTTCACAGGTGGATGTGGATCGCCAACAAACAAACTTGGATCGGTTTGAATTATTTTATCCTGAAAAAAGGCAGTTTTTTATTGAGAATTCGGATTTGTTTGATGGTTTTGGAACGGAAAATATTCGCCCATTTTTTTCGAGGAGAATTGGCCTAGCGTTGAATCCTAAAACTGGTATTTATGATCAAACCCCCATTACCTACGGGGCTCGTTTGAGTGGTAAGTTGACAAATGACTGGCGCATCGGAGTATTGAATGTGCAATCTGAACGAATTGAAGCCAAAGGTGTTCCAACTCAAAATTATTCGATGGTGGCCTTTCAGCGTAAATTATTTGCTCGTTCTAATGTGGGCGTTTTTATGATCAATAAGCAATCGTTTATTGACACAGACTTACAAAAACAGAACGGCTTTTTGGAATACAATCGCAATATTGGTGTGGAATATAATCTAGCGTCTGCGAATAATTTTTGGACCGGTAAAATTTTCTATTATGGTTCCTTGACTCCTCAAAATAAGGATGAGAATTTTTCACATGCTGCATCTCTAGCCTACCAAGATAATAACTGGATTGTTAGTTGGAAACACCAATGGGTAGGGGCCAATTATAACCCTGAAGTGGGATATGTGCCCCGGGTGAATTATACATTTATCAATCCTGAGTTGGGCAAAATATTTTATCCAAAGAATAAATCTTCCAAACTATTTTACGTAACGCTTAGGACTACTTCCATGAACTATTGGAATAATCAGGGAGTCAAAACAGATAACACAACGTATGTGGCTATGGAGGGTAAGCTTAAAGACCAATCAAGTTTTGGTACTTTTCTTTCGTATGATTATGTCAAACTTTTGTATGATTTTGATGCCACTCGAATGGGCAATACTGCCTTGAAAAAAGGCACGGAACATGCATGGAACGCACTTAATTTTTTATACAAATCATCTCCTATTAAATTGTTGACCTTTTCAACTACGGCCCGTTTTGGGGGTTATTATGGCGATGGTTGGCGTACAGGCATAACCGGTGAATTAGGCTACCGATTCCAGCCTTTTGGAAGTATTTCTATGGCCCTAGATTACAATGATATTCAAGATGTTCTAATTCCGGGTACCGATGTGGCGATGGCAAAAAAAGTGTCTTCTCAGTTTTGGATTATTCGTCCTAAAATTGACATCACTTTTTCAAATAAATTATTTTTTGCCACCTTTTTCCAGTTGAACCAACAAACAAAAAACGTCAATTTAAATGCTAGATTACAGTGGCGCTATAAGCCTGCTTCTGATTTGTTTTTAGTGTATACGGATAATTATTTTCCAGAAATTTTTCAAATTCGTAACCGTGCATTAGTGTTAAAATTAAATTATTGGCTTAATTTGTAAAACTATTTTTAAACAGAAATCATGAAAAAATTATTCGTTATTTTAACTTGCCTAATAGGCTTTGGTGCCATTGCACAAACTCCAGTTCCTTCTCCGCCCGCAATGGTTGTTCAAAAAGTGGGAAATACAGAGGTGATGATTAAATATGCACAACCTGCAGTTAAGGGCAGGTTGGTTTTTGGAACAAAAGCTCAGAAAGCATTAGTTCCTTTTGGGGAAGTTTGGAGAACAGGGGCCAACGAATCGACCACCATTGAATTTTCAAACGATGTGACGGTTCAAGGTAAGAAATTAGCTAAAGGCATTTATTCTTTGTTGACGATTCCCGGAGAAACGGATTGGACGATCATTTTTAATAAGGAAGCTAAAATGTGGGGCCATTATACCTACAAAGCTGAAAAGGATATTTTGCGCGTCATGGCAAAACCAAGTGAGCATAAAATGACTGAAAGATTTACCATTGGGGTTTCGGCTACGGGCCAAGTAACCTTAGACTGGGACAAGACTTCTGTTTCATTTTACGTGAAATAAAGGCTTTAGAAATAAATAAAAGGCGGTTCTTGAGGAATCGCTTTTTTATGCTTTTTGATTTGAAATGCAGGTTTCATTGGCTATTTTTACCCTCATAAGCTTACGTCACGTTAAAATTTGTTTTTTATGAAAAAAGTATTGATTGCAGAAGATAGTTCAGTGATTCAAAATTTGGCTAAAAAGATTTTAGAATTTCAGAATTTTGAGATTCATGCGGTGAAAAATGGCCAACAAGTTTTAGACGAATTAGCCAAAGCTGATTTTGATATTATTTTATTAGATATCAATATGCCCGTGATGGATGGTATGGAATGTGCAAGGGCAGTACGCGCTTTAGTTGACGCAAGCAAATCTAAAATCCCTATGATTGCGATTACGGGAAATGCAAGAAATTACTCAATGGCAGAATTTAAAGAGGCGGGCTTCAATGATTTTTTAGCTAAGCCATTAAACTTTGACGCTTTGGTTTCTCAAGTGAAAGCTTTAACGGAGTAATTGTATGTTCCCTATACAAGTGACGTTTTTAGGAACGGGAACTTCTCAGGGGATTCCGATGATTGCCTGCGATTGTGAAGTCTGCAGGTCCAATGACCCGCGTGATAAACGATTGAGAGTTTCCATTCATGTAGAAACTCAAGGCAAAAGTTTTATCATTGACACCGGTCCTGATTTTCGCCAACAAATTCTTAGGGAAGGAATTAAGCACGTAGATGCGGTCATTTATACCCATGAACATAAGGATCATACCGCGGGTATGGACGACATTCGTGGGTTTAATTATGTGCAAAAATCTTCAATTCCTTTATATGGGCAGAAAAACGTGATAGACCAATTAAAACGCGAATTTGCCTACGCTTTTGACGAAAATAAATATCCGGGTGTTCCGGAAATTGAGGTGCATTATATTGAAAATAAACCCTTTGAAATAGAAGGCGTTTCCATTGTTCCCATAAAAGTTCGCCACTACTTCATCGATATTTTAGGTTTCCGTTTTGGAGACTTTACCTACATCACAGATGCTAATTTTATTTCAGACGAAGAATTAGAAAAAGTAAAAGGATCCAAAATTTTGGTGATTAATGCCTTGCGAAAAACATCTCATGTATCGCATTTCAACTTGGCAGAAGCCTTAGAGGTAATTGAAAAAATTAAGCCCGGAAAGGCTTATATAACGCATTTAAGCCACATGATGGGCTTGCATGCCGAGGTGCAAGCTGAGCTGCCTGAGCATGTTTTTTTAGCTCAGGATGGTTTAAAAATAACAATTTAATTTGATGGGACAAAAGGCTGTATTATTTGACATGGACGGGGTGGTGATTGACAATTTACCGTACCACGTTGATGCTTGGTTATTGTATTGTGAACGCCATGGGATCCACTTAACTCGAGAAATTTTTTATAAAGACCTCAACGGATTGAATTCCAAGGATACGTTTGAGTGGCTTTTAAAACGCAAAATCAGCAAGGAAGAAATCAATGAATTTGAAGAGGAGAAGGAACAGATTTATAGGGGTTTTTATAAGCCTTTTTTAGCGCCAGCCCCCGGTTTAATGGATTTTTTAACCTTGCTAAAAGCGTATGGAATAAAGGCGGCTTTGGGAACTTCTGCTGGATCTGGAAATATTGACTTTATTTTAGATGGCCTAGGTATTCGGTCCCATTTTGATGCGGTCATAGGCGGAGCTGAAGTGAAAAAGGGAAAACCAGATCCAGAAATTTATGTACGTGCAGCAGGAATGATTAATGTAAGTCCTGAAAATTGTTGGGTTATTGAAGATTCGCTTCAGGGAATTGAAGCGGGTTTATCTGCCGGGATGAAGGTGGTAGGAATCACTACTTCGCATACCTCGGAGGAATTATCCCATACACATATGACGAGTCCTAATTTTGTCGACTTATTTGAAAAAATGTTTTAAAATTTTATATTTTCAACAAATTAAATCAAAGATGATGCGCGTTTTTTTATTGGTTAATTTATTGGTCTTCAGTCTTTTTAATAGCCTTTTTGCGCAGAAATTAAAAATGGAGATGAAGCCGGGCGAAATGATCGAGGAGTATACGCCTGAAAAATCGGGGATTATCCGTAAACTTCCTGAGGGTTATTATGATAAAACCTTAGCTCAAATCCTTGAAAAAGCGAGCAAGAAATCATTGGCAACTAGTGTACCCACTGTCAGTACGAGTGAGGTTATTGTCACCTACGAAGTGCCTCCCCCAGCAAATGTCAAAGCTGTTTTTGAGCAGGCAGCGGCTACTTGGGCTAATTATTTAAAGTCTGATATACCGATTCGTATTTATGTAAAATGGCGTCCTTTGGCTACAGGCATATTAGGCAGTGCGGGGGCTTATTCGAGTGTTAGAAATTTTGTGGGGGCTAATAAGTTAAACACTTGGTATCCCATCGCGTTGGCTGAAAAGATGGCTCATGCTAATTTTAATGGAACGGAATCCGATATTTTAGCCACTTTTAATTCTGATTTTCCGGATTGGTTTATAGGGACGAATGGGGTGCCGACAAGCAATCAAATAGATTTATATTCAGTGGTGCTCCATGAAATGGGCCACGGTCTTGGGTTTATTGGCCAAATTCAAGCCGATATAACGTCTAACTCTACGAGCCTCGCTACAGCAGGGTATGGATATCCAGGGATATTTGACCAATTTATTTTTGATAGTAAAAATAAGCAGCTTGTTGACACACTAATCTATAAGAATAACTCCAATCAAATATTTAAACAGATTATTTCGGATAGTTTATTCTTTTCTTCCAGTGCTGTTTTGAGAAACAATGCTGGTGTATCGGCGCGACTCTATGCTCCTAAACCTACTGAACGCTTTCCGACAAATCCAATGGGATATATGGAGGGATCTAGTGTCTATCACGTAGACCAAAGCACCTACCCTCCTGGGAATTTAAATGCCTTGATGACGCCACAAATTGCAAGGGGTGAGATCACGGCCCAATTGGGACCAATTGTCAAAGGTTTATTCAATGATATAGGCTGGTATTCTTCCAATATCATCGATGCGGAACTAAGGGACACGGAAGAAAGCGAAGTGCTTTTTACGGCCAAAGTATATTCGGATACACTTTGGGATGAGAAATCATTAAAGCTTATGTACTCGATTGACAAAAGTATTTTATCGGCGACTCCGGTGACTAGTTTTACCAAGAAGGGGGCTAATACCTATTCTTACTTGCTCAGTTTGCCTAAGTCAACGGCCAATCGGAAAGTTTCCTATTATTGGACTGCGAATGAATTGTCTGGTAAAAAATTTACTTCACCGGCTGAAGCTCCTGTCATTGCAGGTACAAAATTTGGGAGTTACAACGAATTTGTCATAGGGGTGGATACGGTTAAGCCAATCGTCGTGTATTCAAATCCTATACAGTACATATTTACTTCTCAGACCAATATTCCTTTGCCTACTTTATTGGCCCAAGATAATATAGGAATTGATACCATTTACATGGAATATGCGATCAATGGCGCTGTATTAAAAGGACAAGGCTTTAAAAAGCTTACCGGAGATACTTATTCCTATTCTAATGCTTTTAATTTTTTAGCCGGCACGTTGAAATCGGGCGATGTAGTGAAATACAGGATCGTGGTCAGGGATAAAGCTAAAATCGCTAATGTGGTCAATTTACCCGCTAGTGGTTTTTATGAATTTAAGGTCTTGGGGATTTCAGCATCTACTATTTCCTATGTATCCAATTTTGACCTAGCGCCTAGTTCGGACTTTTATTTGAAGGGATTTGATATCAGCCAGCCCAACGGCTTTAGTTCTCCGAGTTTAAATTCTGCCCACCCCTATGCGGATGGCTCCGAGGAATCCTATGATGGTGGAGGTGGATCAGACAAATTCACAAACAATGATGCGCTATTATTAAAACCCATTATTATTCGATCTGATACCGCAAAAATCTATTTTGACGAAGTGGCTTTAGTGGAGCCTGGAGATAAAGGGGAGGCTTTTTTAAACGTGGATGGAACAGTTAACCGAAGTTTTTTCGACTATGTGATTGTTCAGGGATCCAGTGATTTGGGTAAAACATGGTTTAATTTTTCGAATGGTTGGGATGCCAATTCATTCTCAATTTGGCAAAATGCATGGAATTCTAAAACAGATAAAGATGGTAATTCGACCGCTACAGGTAGCCCATCTTTGTTGAAAAAACGCGAGATAGATATGTTGGCCTCAGGTAAATTTAAGCCGGGAGACCAAGTCATTATCCGATTTAGATTACATGCAGATGTAGGGGCTCACGGTTGGGGTTGGTGGATTGACAACTTAAATATTCAAGGGGCCAGTACCATCAGTAACCCGATTTTGGCTATTGAACCTGGTACAGATATCAGAGATTTACAGGTTTCTCCTAACCCAACCAGCGGTCTTTTGTTAATCCAGATGCCATTGTTGGCGGATGGAAATAAAGAAGTAAATATTGTGTTTTCAGATATGATGGGAAAAATGCTTATATCAAAAAAATATCAATTAACTGGAAACTTGTTTAAGGAAGAGTTGGATTTATCTGCTTTAGCTCAAGGGACGTATTTATTACATGTGCAAACAGGAGATAAATTAATTAGTAGAAAAATTGTACTCATTAAATAATGGGTTTTTATTAAATTGCATTCCGATTTACACGGGTCGGTTCATTAAATAATTTTTTATGTCTTGGTTTTCAAGAAAAGATAAAGGGATTCAAACCCCCACAGAATTTAAGCGCGAGGCACCAGATGGGTTGTGGTATCAATGTCCGTCTTGTAAAAAGGCGATACATACCAGAGAGCATCGTTTGTTTGCTTATACGTGTTCTAGTTGCAATTACCATGAGAAGATAGGGTCACAGGAGTATTTTGAATTGCTTTTTGACATGACCAAATACACCGAATTGGACGCTCATATGGGATCTGGGGATCCACTTTCCTTCGTAGATACTAAAAAATATACAGACCGAGTGGCTTCCACGGAATTAAAAAGTGGATTGAAAGATGCGGTTCGTTCCGCTTATGGAGAAATGAATGGAAGTGCTATTACCATTGCTGCCATGGATTTTAGTTTTATCGGTGGTTCGATGGGCTCAGTGGTAGGAGAGAAAATTTCTCGTGCGATTGATCATTCCCTTAAAACAAGGAGTCCTTTTTTAATGATCTCAAGATCGGGTGGTGCACGTATGATGGAGGCTGGATTTTCATTAATGCAAATGGCTAAAACTTCTGCTCGATTGGCTTTGTTGGCCGAAGCAAAAATCCCCTATATTTCATTATTAACCGACCCTACAACAGGAGGAGTGACAGCTTCTTATGCGATGTTAGGCGATTTTAATATCGCTGAACCTGGAGCTTTAATTGGCTTCGCTGGTCCACGTGTGATTCGTGAAACGATTGGCAAGGACTTACCCAAAGGTTTTCAAAGCTCAGACTTTGTCTTGGACCATGGATTTTTAGATTTCATTGTGGACCGTAAGGACCTGAAAGATAAGTTGAGCGCCTTGCTTACCATGCTAAAATAGATATACGCAATAGGCTAGTATCCTGTTTTGAACATAAATAAAAAACCCTTTGCAAGTTATGCAAAGGGTTTTTTTAATATGTATCCGGTAAAATTACTCAGCTATTACAGCGGCGGCGGCAGTTGCTGCTGCGGCAGCTGCAGCTGCGGTGGTCACTTTACCTCTTGTTTTCTTTTCTTTTTCTGGTGCAGGAATTACATCCTCAACTCCAGCAAAAACACGACCACAATGCTCGCAAACAATAATTTTCTTCTTGTCCTTGATATCGGTTTGTCTTTGTGGTGGAACAGAACTAAAACATCCTCCGCAAGCGCCACGTTTAACCATCACGACAGCAAGACCATTTCTAGCGTTGTCACGAAGTTTTTCATATGACTTTAGCAAACGAGCATCTACTATTTTCATTGCTTTTTCACGATCCTTTAAAGACTTTTGCTCATCTTCTTCGCTTTCTGCAATAATCAGTTCTAACTCTTTTTGCTTAATTTCTAAATCTTTTTTGCGCTCAAATAGGGCAGATTCAACTCCAGCAACTTCATCGTTTTTATTCAAAACTTTAAAATCAATCTCCTTAATACGCTTGTCTGCAATTTCCATTTCGATTCCTTGAAGCTCTACTTCTTTCGAAATAGCTTCAAATTCACGGTTATTGCGGACATTCATCTGCTGCTCTTTGTACTTGGTAATTAACTTTTCAGATTCTTTCTTAGCATTTTTGTAGCCAGAAATTTGCTCATCCAAAGTTTCAATTTCTTGTTGGAATTTAGATAGACGCGTTTCCATCCCAATAATTTCATCTTCTAAGTCGCGTACCTCTTCAGGTAAATCACCCCTTACTTTCTTGATATTGTCTAAGGCTGAATCTATTGTCTGAAGCTTTAACAATGCTTCTAACTTTTGGGCAATCGTTGTTTCGGTTACTGTAGCCATTATTATTGTTACGTTTGAAAGTATTAAACCTCTCTTAATTTTTAAGTATATAACACTGGATTAGTGCAAATATCACTTTTCAGAACGGCAAAAGTACTAAAAATATTTGATAAATAATCAAGGATTGCATCCTTTATCATTACTTCCGATTCATAATGTCCTATATCACAGATTAAACACTTATTTTCTGCATCAAAGAACTCATGATATTTAAAATCTGCAGATACATAGGCATCTGCTTTTTGTTTTTTTGCTTCATTCAGTAAAAAACTACCCGCTCCGCCGCAGACGGCTACGGTCTGAATTTCCTTTTTCAATAGGGCTGTATGTCTAATTTGGCCTAAGTCCAACTGTTTTTTAAGGTGCTTCAAAAATTCCTCAGAGCTCATTGGTTTTTCTAATTGGCCTATAAAGCCCGAACCAACCTCTTGCCAGCGGTTATGTAAACTCGTGATAAAATAGGCGACTTCCTCATAAGGGTGCACTTCATTCAGTACTTGGAGAATTTCATTTTCTAGGTGGGAGGGGAATATCATGTCAACTTTCAATTCTTTTTCGGTCGAGGGCGCATTTTTTTCTCCTTGAAATGGGTTTGAATTTTCGGAAGGTGTAAATCGGCCCGTTCCCTCACTCGAAAAGCTGCATGAACTATATTCACCAATATTTCCAGCACCTGCTTCATGTAATTTTTCCCTCACTATTTTTTCAAAAGCTTCCGGCACAAAATAACTTAGGTTTTTTAAGGCGTTTGAAAAAGGCATTAATACTTTTCCTTGCAGGCCTATTTTTTTGGCTAAATGATAACTTACGCCCAAAGGTGCGTGATCTAAATTGGTATGTGAAGCGTAGAGTGAAATGGAATTTTGGATGGCTTTAATGACGGTTTTTTCTACGTAGTTAGTTCCAGTTAATTTTTTTAAACCTTTGAAAATGATGGGATGATGCGAAATAATCATATTGCATCCTCTTTTGATGGCTTCGTCCACAACTTCTTCCGTGCAGTCTAAACTGATGAGAATGCCTGTTAAGGTTGCATCTCTATGGCCAACGAGAAATCCCGAATTGTCATATGATTCTTGCCATGCAATGGGCGCCCACTTTTCCATGGCTTCACAAACATCTTGAACTAACATACATTATTTGTTTATCTGCTGCAAAGGTAAAATTCTTTAATTGCTGGCGAAATTAATCGTACATTTAAATAATTCTTTTGAATCCCCATAATTTATGCGTTGCAGACCTGCACTTGTTCTAGTAGAACGAAATCACATTTTATTAATGAAGTACCAATACGGCACAGAATTTGTTTACAATTTACCAGGAGGCAATCCAGATCCAGGGGAAACTTTTCCAGAAACGATTATTCGTGAATGCCAAGAGGAACTTGCGATCGAAGTAGAAGTGGGAAATATCTTGATGGTAGGGGAAATTTTAGCCTCAGATAAACGAGATGCCTCTGTCCATTTGTTATTTGAAGGTAAAATTATTGCAGGCATTCCGATTCTTCAAGCGGATCAAACAAGTGCCATTGAATTGGTTTGGGTATCCATTTCAGAGATTACCAAATTAAGCATGTATCCTAATGTGTCATTAGAATTGCAGGACATGTTATTTCTTCAAAAACCCGGGAAGTACATTGGCGCTATTGACCAGCGTTGGGTTTAGTGGATTTTTGGAGTAAAAATGTTACCCGGAATAGGTTAATCGTTGTTGGCCCATTAACCACCCGATCAAACATTAAGGAAAAAAGCATCTTGTGCAGTATAAATTCTTACCTTGAATGGTTGCCAGCGCAAGGGCTGAAAGGCTTAAGGGTCTAAAATGCAAACTAAAATTATCGATTTTTAGGAGAACCTTTTACCTTTACCTAACATTGAATATTTTTATATGTCAAATCAATTTGTTCGGGGGGTATGTGTGATTGCCATACTGACTAATTTAGTTTCCTGTACTCAAGTTCATTGGTCTAAAACCTTTCAAAAATCTCCACTCGCTAAACAGTCAAGTGGCCTATTAATCCAAGAATTAAACACCGGTAAAGTCGTTTTTTCTCACCAAGCAGACCAGTTTTTCATGCCTGCTTCCAATGCTAAATTGGCCACATTTTTAATGGCCCATTCTTTTTTGGGGGATTCGATACCTTCATTTGCCTACCTAGAAAAAAGGGATACCTTGTTTTTTTGGGGTACAGGGGATCCGACCCAATTAAATCCATCCTTTAAAAATACATCGCTGATCGATTATTTAAGCAAGTCGACCAAGGTGCTCGTATACTGTGCGCCACAAAAGGAAATTCCTCCTTTGGGTTCGGGTTGGTCCTGGGACGACTACAACGATAGCTATTCTGCAGAGATTTCCCCATTGCCACTTTATGGAAATCTGGTAGGTTTTTCAGTGATAAACCAACAATGGGAAATCGCTCCCCGCTTTTTTGAATCAGCTCTTTCAGGGACTCATTCGTTCAATTATGTACTCAGGGACCGCTTGAAAAATGAATTTACATTGCCTGTTTCGAAGTCAGAATGGAAGGTTCAGCAAGTTCCCTTTGTGACTTCTGATTCTTTAACGGCAAAATTATTGGCAGACACACTCAAAAAAAATGTGCTGGTTCAAAGCAAAGCCATGGATCCCTTGGCTAAAATTCAGTATACCGGTCTGTTGGATTCTTTATATGTACCCATGCTTCACGAAAGCGATAACATGATTGCAGAGCATTTATTGTTGTTAATTGGCGCAAAAAACCATTGGCCTGGTGGAGCCCAAGACATCATTTCACGGTTGAAGAAAGAATCGAATTTTGAATTTTTGAAAGCGGTTCGTTGGGTCGATGGATCA
Organism: Cytophagales bacterium; assembly: GCA_013205605.1. GTDB lineage: Bacteria > Bacteroidota > Bacteroidia > Cytophagales > Spirosomataceae > Aquirufa. Next base: position 11,490 of record JABMMK010000023.1, read on the forward strand.
GGCCTATCTCGCTATAATTTATTTAGGCCCATGGATTTCATTGAGATATTGAGGGCCTTGCACCAATCATTAGGCATGGATAAGTTACAATTTCTATTGCCGCAAACCGGGAAAACAGGGACTTTAAAAAGTGTCAAGCTGAAATCGGATGATCACGTTATTTGGGCTAAGTCAGGTTCATTTAGCAATACCTACGATTTATCAGGTTTTTTCCAAAATTCAAAAGGGAAGACCTATGTATTTTCCATCATGACTAATTTGGCCAACCATCCTGTCGCGGAAAGCAAGCGCGATGTGATCAATTTTCTAGAAAATTTAGATTAATTCTTTTTTAGGAACTGATAATAAATTCCATAGCTGAGCCCAATAAACATCATGACATATATGACACTTTGTAGGTTTGTCAATAAAGTTCCCAATAAAAACAGGGAAGACAAAAACACGAGTAATATAGGTAAATAGGGATAAGCCCAAACCCGAAATGGCCTATGTAAATTAGGTTCTTTGACTCTTATTCGAATTAAGGCTGCAAATCCTGACAAGTAACTAGCCACAAAAAAGAAAGTAGCGATATCCGAAAGTCTTTCGTTTATCTCCTTGCCCACTAATAATAATAAGCATGCTAGTCCCAAAGTAATATGGGTAGCGAAACTTGGACTACCTACTGCATTTATTTCGCTTGCCTTTTTAAAGAATAGCCCATCCCGACTCATTGAAAAAATAACTCTTGGCGCAAACATCACTTGTGTATTTAAAATTCCTAAAATGCTGACCATCAGGAATAATGTGATCCACCTTCCCATGTTAGCACCAAAAATATAGGTCATGGTATCGGCGGCGGCCAATTTGCTTTGGCTCAAAATAGAAAAAGGTAGGCTGTATAAAATGGCGATGTTGATCATGATGTAAATGCAGGCCACCACGATCACGCCTATAAACATCGATTTAGGCATTGTCTTTTCCGGGTTTTTATTCTCTTCGGTGAAGTAGGCGGCGGTGTGCCAACCGTCAAACGCGTAGAAAATGGATAGCAATGCCGTCATAATTCCCGACCATAGAGGTAGGCCGATGGGCGCCGAAGGGGATTCAGAGATGGCGCCGCCATTTCCCATGAACGCGCAGATGCCAATAAAAAACAATAGGGCAATGGCTTTAATTCCACTAAGCCATTCCTGGGATTTTCCGGCCAAGACCACACCTAATTGGTGAAAAGCCCAAAGCAAAATTAAAATCCCTAAACTGCAGTAAACCAGATAGTTTGATAAAAATGGGAAAAGAATGGCCAGGTATTCTGAGAACGTGTAGGCGCCAAAACCGAGGGCGGTGACGGTGCCGAGCCAACTAGACAGCCCCACTAAAAATCCAATATATCGACCGAACGCGCGTTCGGCGTACCCATACCAAGCACCTGCTTTGGGAATGGATAAACTTAATTCGAGTACGCAACTAACACCTAAGATTGCATAAATGGCGACTAAAACCCAAAGTGCGATAATTAAAGTGGGACTATGTAGAGCTGCCGCGATGGGTCCTGGTTTGCGTAAAATGCCGGTGCCCACGGTTCCGCCTAGGGTGACCGCCACTCCGAATGTGGTGCCTAAAACTTTCCATAATTGGTTAGTTCCCGCTTTCATTTTTCTTCAATGTGTAATCAGCAATCAAAGGAAAATGGTCTGAATATTTGATATTACGCAAGGTTTTAAATTGGACGATATTCCAATCGTCCGAGAAAAATTGGTTATCGATCCGAACAAAATAAGGACTTCTATTTAACGTAAATCCAAAACCACGACCAGCTTCTTCGAACGAATTTTTTAAGCGCTCGCGAATGGTCCCATAGGCCCAGCCATAGGGTGTTTCATTTAAATCGCCCACAACGATGACAGGAAATTGACTTTGTTGGATTAATCGATTGATCTGATTCATCTCATCTCGGTGATGAATAAAGCCTTTTCGCATAGAGGCGATAATTCCCCTGCCTTCTTTTTTGGCATCCTCATAATCTTGATCCCTGATTTTTCCCGTTACTTTTCCTACGCGGATGCCCATGGACCATAGTTGTAAATTGATCACTCGGACCGTATCTTTTTTGATAACTAAATCAACCATCAAATAGCCATTGGCCGAATTAGCAAATTGTTTTCCTTCTTTATGGATGATCGGATATTTAGTAAAAATGGCTAATCCCATCTTCTCGTTCTTATCAAAAAGATCTTCTTTTAAAGGAATGAAGGCATAATTTGGATATTGTTCAGTCATCATGCTGATGCTTCTATAGGGCTTTCGATCCGTATTGGAATAAAATTCCTGAAAACATTTTATGTCGGCAGTATAGTCTAACATGAACGTCTTAAGCCTCGCTAAAGATTCTTTTTTTGCTTCATAATTATTGGAATACATGCCGTAAACATTATAGCTTAATACCTTAACTGAATTTTTAACTAAGGGATTTGGGCTATTAAAAACGATACTTCTTTGGATAAAACTATAGCCCAACAATAGGACGGTCAGTGGTAATAAGGCTCTTTTTGCCCTTTGGAATACCCAATAAAACAAGGATATAAAACATAATATTTGAGCATAAGGCATGGTCATCATGATGAATCCGGCGAGCCAATGATCAATCACGAGGGAATAACTTAACACATAAGTTAGAATGGTGTATAGACAGAGGGGCAAAGTTCCAAGCCAAATAAGCGAAGAAATAAACTTTTTTATGATTGATTTTTGACTTGATTTTGGAGAACTCGGATTTCTCATTTCCAAATATACGCATAGACTCGGAAAGGGAATTACATTTTATAATTTTTACATGTAGGATTGTGTTTTTCGAAAAATATTTCTACTTTTGCAATCCCTTTTAACTACAATATTATTTAGAGGGCATAAGCTTAAATTAAAATATAACATTATGGCAAAGGTTTGTCAATTAACAGGAAAAAGAACAAGAGTAGGAAACCACGTTTCTCACGCTAATAATAAGACAAAACGTAAGTTTTTTCCAAACTTGCAAACAAAGAAATTTTTCTTAGAATCTGAAGGTGTTTGGGTTCGTATGAAGGTTTCTGCGAAAGCAATTCGTACCATCAATAAGAATGGTTTTGAGAAAACTTTAATTCAATCGGCACGTAAAGGTACATTGAGCGTATAGTTTTTAATAAAAAATTAACGAAATTAGCCTCCTTGAAAATCAAGGAGGCTTTTTTTATTTAATATGTTGACACCATCTGAACTTATTCGTTACCAAAAACAACTAAAACTTCCCGAGTGGGATATTGAGAAACAAATGCTTTTAAAATCTTCTCATGTATTAGTTGTGGGAGCTGGGGGCTTAGGGGTTTCCGCGCTTCCTTATTTGGCTGCTGCGGGTATTGGTCAGATCAGTATTGTGGATCCTGACGTGGTCGATTTATCCAATTTAGGCCGACAAGTTATTTACACCTCTGCGGAGGTGGGGCAATCCAAAGCTCTTTTAGCCCAAAGGTATTTACAGAACTTGAATCCTGAAGTCAACGTAAGTAGTTTCGAGGTTAAATTGACATCTGAAAATGCAGCTGAATTTATTCAAAAAGCGGATTTGGTCGTAGATTGTACAGATAATTTCGCCGCCCGTTATTTAATTAATGATCATTGCGTTTCTTTAGAAAAGCCATTTGTATATGCTGCCATTCACGCTTGGGAAGGCTTATTAAGTGTTTGTAATGCGCTATTGCCTAATGGTACTCGCACGGCAACGTATCGTTGTTTATTTCCAGAATCGCCCAACATGTCGGAGATTCCTAATTGCGATGAAGTGGGTGTCCTAGGATTTATACCTGGGATCATGGGCCTGTTGCAAGCAAAGGAAGCTATTTTTTATTTGGCAGGTATGTCATCTCCAGCGCAGGGCGCGCTTCTTCGTTGGGATGCTCGCGACATGTCGATGAAGCATTTTAAAGTCGAAAGAGAGCCCGATGCGGCCTTACATATTTTTCCGAAAACGAATTTAGATGAAGTTCGAGAAATCCAAGTTGGCGAAGCTTATGCCTTATTGCAACAAAATTTAGCTTACATTTTAGATGTTCGGGAATTGGATGAGTTTGAAATAGCTTCAATTTCGGATACCTTACAAATACCTATGCACCATGTGCCCTCGAATATTACGAGCTTACCGGTCCATAAAAAGTGCCTAGTGATGTGCCATCATGGGATGAGATCTGCCCATGTGATCCGTTTTTTACAGCAAGAAAAGGGGTTTACTAACCTTTATAATGTAACGGGGGGAATAGATGCTTGGTCTTTAAAAATTGATCCTAGTATTCCTAGATATTAACAATATCTCCGTAAAGATCAAATTCCTCTGCTTTATTGATTTTAACATGAACAAAATCACCTAGCCTTGCATATTGTTCGGCTGGGATTAGGACTTCGTTATCCACTTCTGGACTGTCAAATTCAGTACGGCCAACAAAATATCCGCTTTCTTTCCTGTCAACTAAAACTTTCACTGTTTGGCCTACTTTTGCTTGATTTAGTTCCTCCGAAATGGTTTGTTGGAGTGCCATGATCTCATCAGACCTCTCTTGTTTAACTTCCTCGGGCACATTATCTTCCACCAAGTAGGCATGCGTGTTTTCTTCATGACTATAATTGAATATCCCCAAACGGTCAAATCGCATACGCTCGACAAAGGAATAGGTTTCTTCAAAATCTGCCTCAGTTTCACCAGGATACCCTGAAATTAAGGTGGTTCGCAAAGCAATGCCTGGAACTTTTTCGCGGATGGTTTGGATAAGCGCTTCTGTTTTTTCGCGGGTGATTCCTCGGCGCATGTGCTTCAACATAGCATCTGAACCACTCTGAAGCGGCATATCTAAGTAGCGACAAATATTTTCACGCTCCGCCATCGTGTCTAGAATTTCTAAGGGAAAGCCTGCCGGATACGCATACTGTAAGCGAATCCATTCGATTCCATTGACATCTGAAAGTCGCTCTAATAATTCTTTTAACTTGCGTCCACTCGTTTGACCTCCTTTTAAATCTAATCCGTAAAAGGTTAAATCCTGTGCGATCAAAATTAATTCCTTGGTTCCTTTTTTGGCTAATGAATTGGCCTCTAAAACCAATTCGTCCATATTTCTAGAAACGTGTTTCCCTCGCATGATGGGGATAGCACAGAAACTGCAGGGTCGATCGCAGCCTTCAGCAATCTTTAAATAGGCAAAATGAGCGGGTGTGGTCAGAAACCTTTCGCCCACTAACTCATGCTTGTAATCTGCTTTTAAGGCCTTGAGTAACCTTGGTAATTCATTGGTTCCGAAGAATGCGTCTACTAACGGGATTTCTTTTTCTAGGTCGTCTTTGTATCGATGTGATAAGCAACCCGTTACATATAATTTATCGATCTTACCGGCCTCTTTGGCATCTACATATCGTAAGATTGTGTCGATCGATTCTTGTTTGGCAGTGTCAATAAAACCGCAAGTGTTGACCACAACAATGGATGCTGTGTCCTTTTTTGCTTCATGCGTCACTTCTAGGCCATTGCCTTTTAGTTGGGTATAAAGTACTTCCGAGTCAACGAGGTTTTTCGAACAACCTAGGGTTACGATGTTGATGGAAGCTTTTGGTTTTACTTTTGTTTTCATTCAATTCAAATTAGCATGCAATTTACGAAGAATTATGGGAGTTTTGCTTGCTCTTTTTTATTCAAAATTTGCATGAAAGGATAAAATTTTAGTAGTATTGCAATTCAAAAAACTTATTTAAAATGAAAAAACTGATATTAACATGTGCACTAGTGACCTTTGGTCTCATGTCTTTTGCCCAAAGTTTAAACACATTGACTGCCAAGGAGAAAAGGGCTGGGTTCCAATTATTATTTGACGGAAAGACTTTAAATGGTTGGCATACCTATAACAAACCGGGTGTGATTGGTAATTGCTGGACTGTGGAGGATGGTGTCATTTCTTTTGATATGACCAAAAAAGAGCGAGGAGATTTAATTACAGACGCGGAATTTGAAAACTATGATTTTTCAGTGGAGTGGAGAATTTCAAAAAATGGAAATTCAGGAATTATCTTCAATGTAACGGAGGATTTAAAATACGGCAGTACGTATAATACAGGACCCGAAATGCAAGTACTTGACAATGATGGCCATCCTGATGGAAAAATATTTAATCACCGTTCTGGGGATTTATATGATTTAATTAAATCATCATATGAGCCAGTTAAGCCAGTAGGCGAGTGGAATACAGCTCGAATTGTGTGTAATCGCGGTTTACTACAACAATATTTAAATGGGGTGAAGGTAGTTGAAACTCGTTACGATGATGCCAATTGGAAAACGATGATTGCCGGATCTAAATTTAAGAACATGCCTGCTTTTGGATTAAACATGAAAGGAAGGATTGCACTGCAGGATCACGGAAATCCAGTTTTTTTCCGGAACATCAAGATTAATAAATTGTAAATGGTTTCATGTTGACCTTTAAAAAATCCGTTCGTTCTGAACGGATTTTTTTATTTAAAATAACCCATGATGTCATCCTTAATCATTTGATGCCCTTTTTCATTCGGATGATTTACTTGGGACATGTAGTCGACTAAATTACTGCCGCTTTTTACTTTGTTTTTATATAGGGCATACGTATCGATCAGGCCGATTTGAAAGCTCTTAGCTAGTTCTTTGATTTGGTTCGCATGTTGGTCTAGAATCGAAAGATCATCCTTGATGTCCACTCTTTGGTCTGGACTTGGGGTCAATAAAATAACTTTAATGTTTTTTTCTAACGCCAAACGGATCATTTTTTCCCAGGCAATTTTTGCTCGCTCCAAACCCATACCCCGATCATTTAATGCATAATCAATAAACAATACATCAGGTTTGTGCGTCAGCACGTCAGCCTCAAATCTTTTTAGGCCACTTTCTGAGTTTTCTCCGCCAATCGACGTATTGATGACATTGACTACGGTCATTGGATAAGCTGATTTTAGGTCTTTTAAAACCAAATAGGGATAGGATGCTAGCGTATTCACCACCGGGGTTTTAAAATATCCGGCGGGAACAGAATGACCATGGAATACTAGGTTGATAGTTCTATTTTTAGGCCATTCCACCAACATTTCTGCTTTGATTTTTTCTAGGTAATTGGCCTTCGAAGCAATTTCTTGCCCATGCAATTGGCTCATCGCAAACAACACAAACGTAAAAATCAAGTATCGGTTCTTCATGAGCTTTAATTTAAAAAGATTTCATCTACTAGAAGTAATGCTCTTTTATCTTTAGCCACAGCACGAGTACGTACTCTTGCTTTATCTTTAGCAACATTGAATTGTGGGATTTTCTCCAGTGGTTTTGCGATGATTTTCATTTCGCTAAAAAGGGTTGGCTTGAATTTCACATCGATCGCATATAACTCGTGGAATCTCGTTTCCTTAGGAACGGGAACTTTCAATACGTGAATCCGCTTAAATGTACCATTCGCATTTGTTTTCCCCCATATCTCGATGGCTTGAGGTGGGAAAATTCCGGTGGTTAATTCTTCCATTATCCGCAAAGAAACAATGGAAATGGTTTTTGGAGTTTTGAAATTTAGATTTAATTCCA
>JABMMK010000269.1 GCA_013205605.1 Cytophagales bacterium
CGATTGGTATGCCAGGTATAATTATAATAAGACCAACTTAAAGAGCTTAATGAGAAGCCCGGTGCTCCGGCAGCCACAAAAGAGGCAAAATCACTTCCACCACCACCCGGTGTTCCTGGAAAGTTCGTTTTAATGGAATCTTTGAGAATGCTAGGGACGGCAGTTAACCAACGTGATATAAATTCTCCCGCGTGTTTAAAACCTTGTCCTGAAATATTGGCAATCCTGCCCGTTCCGTTATCCTGATTAAACAAGGCTTGCAGTTTAGTGACAATTTCTGGATGATCTTCCACAAATGCTCTCGAGCCATTTAATCCTTGCTCTTCGCTTCCCCAGTGTCCAACTAAAATAGTGCGTTTGGGATTCGGATATACCAATTTTAAAATGCGCATGGCCTCCATCATGGTCAATGTTCCTGTGCCATTATCGGTAGCTCCCTGACCGCCATCCCAAGAATCAAAATGTGCAGAAAGCATCACATATTCATCCGGTTTTTCGGATCCTTTTATTTCGGCGATCGTATTGAATGAGGGAACGATGCCTAAGTCTTTTGAATCCGTTTGAATACTGATGATGGGATTATCGCCCGATTCGACTAATCGATACAGGGTTCCATAATCTTCCAATGCAATATCTACGGTTGGGATTTTTGAAGTGTAGGCACTAAAAATTTTATCGACGCCAAATCCACTCGACCAATTATTGGTTAAAATCCCCAGAGCTCCAGCTTTTTCTAAAATGATGGGAAGCATTCTTGTGGAATAACCTGTTTTACTAATTCGTTTACGCCAAGCATCGGTTTGTTCACTGCGTTCTTTTTTTGATTTTTCAAAAGATGCAGGGGTCGCAAATTGTTGCCAGTTATCATCCGGCCTTCCCGTAGGTTGATTCATAGAAATCATCACAAATTTGCCCTTTGCATTAGGTAACCAATTAGCAAATGCTAGTGAATCTTGAACGTCAGGAATGATTATCATTCCAGCTTTAATTGATTTTCCTTTCGTAGATGGGCTCCAAGATAATTGGGTACCCTCTAAACTTTTAACCCTTGGCGAAAGCATATCGATGTGCGTGATGCCTCGTTCCCAACCTTTCCATTGGCCAAATTGTTCGTTACGGGCGAAAATACCCCAACTTGTATATTTTTCCACTGCCCAGTCATTTGCTTTTTTCATTTGAGGGGTACCCACTAATCTTGGTCCTATTCCATCCAATAATTCATGGGCCATAGATTGCAGTTGGGAGTGATTGTTTTCTTCCTGAACTATTTTTTCTACAACCGTTTGTGCCGATAAAATATGAACTGAAAAAATGCAGGCAATCATTAATAGTTTAGTCATACTTCCAGTACTACTAAAGCGTAGGGTTATATTTTTTCTCATAGAATTAAAATTAAGAAAAACCTCCCGCAGAAACAAAAAAGACCCCACGATTTAACGCAAGCCCTTAATTTTCAATTTGTGAGACCGGGTTTTAAACCCGGAGCTTAATGGTAATGAAGATTTTTAAGAAAATCAAGGCGTTGATTTGTAATTAGTTAAATTTTGATAAAACCAAAATTAACCGATTTGGAGATGCATTTTCATGACACAAGGTTATTACGAAAATGACTAGACTTTTAGCTTATTCGTGACTTAATTGAATTAATACTACATTTGTATCCAATTAGAATTATGAACACACTATCTGCATACAAAAAAGAGATCAATGAACTTTGTGCTTCCCACAAAGTAAGGAGCTTGTATGCCTTTGGGTCGGTCTTAACTCCCAATTTCAATACCAATAGCGACATTGACCTAATTGTTGATTTTAAGGATATTGATGTGAAGGATTATGCTGATAACTACTTTGATTTTAAGTTCTCTTTACAAGATATGTTGAAGCGTCCAGTGGATTTATTGGAAGAGCAGGCTATCAAGAACCCTTATTTCAAACAAGTGGTAAATCAAACCAAAGAACTTGTTTATGGATAATGAAGTAAAGGCTTCGCTTTATGATATTTTAAATGCTATCATGGAAATGGATAGTTTCTTTATTGATATCCCTAAAGAATTTACTACCTATAAAAATGATCTTCGCACAAGAAGAGCCATAGAAAGAAATATTGAAATTATAGGAGAAGCGTTAAGTAGAATTATTACAAAAGATGCTACAATAAACATTTCAAACGCAAGGAAAATTGTAGATACTAGAAATAGAATTATTCATGGATACGATTCAGTGTCTAATGAGATTATCTGGGGAATAGTTATCAACCACGTTCCAATACTACAAACTGAAGTAAAAGGTTTATTGGGAGAATAATAAGTTATCCGAATTCATAGCTCTTGCTTTCTTCAGGCTCGCCTTTAACACCCTTGGTTAAATAACAATCAGGATTATGAAGATTTTTTGAGAAAATCAATAAACTAAGAAAACATATCCTTCATCTTATGAAAGAATCCTTTATCTGATTTACCTGGTTGAGGTGCAAAATTGGCCGAATTTCTTAGTTTTTCTAAAAGCTCCGACTCCTCATGGGTCAATTGCTTAGGGGTCCAAATATTCACATGAACTAATTGGTCACCAATCGTATACCCATTTAATTCCTTAATCCCCTTTCCTTTCAAACGTAATACTTTTCCGCCTTGCGTACCCGCTTCAAGCGTTATTTTTGCTTTTCCGGTGATCGTTGGAACTTCTACGGAGGTGCCCAGCGC
>JABMMK010000270.1 GCA_013205605.1 Cytophagales bacterium
AAATCTATTTTTTGAAAAGTATGCGCCGTTTTGTCGATGGTTTGTTGGGCAAATGCCTCATCCGAAACATCGCCCACAAAATATAAGGGTCGATGACCTATTTCTGTTATTTCGGCTGCCAAATCTTTTAATTCACCTTGGCCTCGCGCGACAATGGATAATTGGAAATTATTTTTGGCTAACAATAGCGCTAGTGCACGTCCAATTCCCTTGGAGGCTCCTGTGATGATGGCGGTTTTTATTTGGGATTGCATTTTCTATTTGGATTAAATATGGTGTATAAATTTATTGTTTTATTATTTTATTATCAGATATAATTTCAATTAATGATTTAATTTGAAAAATTGATTTAAATATTTAAAATGCATTTAATTGTAATATATTTTTATTAATTTAAATAATTCCAATAAAATTAAATCTAAAGCCATGAAAAAAGTCATTGACATATTGGCCAAAAAAGGGTCTAACGTAATTTCAGTTTCTCCTGAAGCAAAAATCATTTCAGCCTTGCAGATTATGCAGGAGAAGAACATAGGTTCTGTAGTGGTGATTCAAGAGGGCAAGTATATGGGTATTTTGACGGAGCGCGATTATGCCAGAAAAGTAATTTTATTAGACAAAAACTCATCAGATACCTCAGTAGCAGAAATTATGACGACTGATTTGCCTTTGATCGATCGAACCACTAGCCTTGAATCTTGCATGGTTATCATGTCGGAGAAAAACATTCGATATTTACCTGTCGTGGAAGAGGGGGAACTCATGGGAATTATTTCGATCAATGATTTAATTCGATCTACGATTCAAAATCATTTAGAAATGATCGAGCATCTTAAGAATTACATTCATACCTAAATGAAGACAAACATTGACCTTAAAAAGATTTGTTTTTTAGTAAATCCACAGAAAAGTAACATTAAACCTTATTATGAATGGGTTTTGGCTGAAGTAGCTGAAAAAAGACCTACATGGTTCATTCATTTATTTCATCAACAATGGCCTGCCGACTTACAAAATTTTGACGAAGTTTGGGTCATGGGGGGCGATGGTACCTTCAATTATTTTGTCAATAAATATCCCACATGCTCTATTCCCATAGGTTTATTTGAAGGGGGGACCGGAAATGATTTTCATTGGAAAGTTTTCGGCAAAATTTCAAAAAAAGAACATTTGGACCATATTTTGAATGGCCATGCAGCGAGTTACGACGCTGGACAGGTTAATGACATGATCTTTTTAAATGGCGTGGGGATCGGCATTGAAGGGGATGTGCTGAAATCGATGCAGGCCATTCGATTTATGGGTGGAACTTTAGGGTATTATTTGGCGGCGATACCCCAACTATTTAAATTTAAATCCTATGAGATTAGCTTTGATCGCGGAGGAAAAACAATCGTTAAGAAAGTATTTTTGTGCATGATTTTTAATTCCTCCAGAGCAGGAGGTGGATTTCATTTTTTTCCGATGGCCTCCATTCAAGATGGTGCATTAAATATGATGTTATGCAATCCAATCGCCATTATTAAGCGTATTTTCTATATGCCATTAATTCAAAAAGGCATGCATGTGAACTATTCTTTTTTGGAATTCTCTACCATTCAAGCAACCCGTATCGAATGCAATCGGGTTTTATGTGCCAGTGTAGATGGAGAAGTTTTAGCCTCGGATACTTTTGATTTTAAAATTCTTCCTGCTAAATTCGACTATATTGTCCCAAATTAATCGCATAAATTTTAAATACATGATTCATAAATTTTTATTTTTAATTCTGTTGTCTATCCTTTCATGGGGAGCTAATTCTCAGGATCTCGACAAAAAAAAGGCCATCGCTCGCATCGCTAAATTGGAATCAACTTATGGCCAAATGGCACAAAAAATATGGAGTTTGGCCGAGGTGGGTTATAAGGAAAAGCAAAGTTCATTATTGCTTCAGGAAACATTAAAACAAGCTGGATTTACTATTGAAGCAGGTGTAGCTGATATACCAACGGCCTTTGTGGCGACTTTTGGCCAGGGAAAACCAGTCATTGGGATCATGGCAGAATATGATGCTTTGCCTGGTTTATCACAAGATAGTATCCCTGTTAAACGTTCTTTAGGGGGTAATTCAGGACATGCTTGCGGCCATCATTTGTTTGGCACAGGTTCTGTGGCTGCGGCCATAGCGGTCAAAGATTGGATGAAAGAAACGGGTCAAAAAGGCACCATTAAATTGTATGGTTGTCCGGCTGAGGAAGGTGGCGCTGGCAAAGTTTACATGGTCCGAGCAGGTTTATTTTCTCAGGCGGATGTCATTTTGCACTGGCATCCCAACGATGAAAATACGGTGGCAGCATCTTCTTCGCTGGCCAATAAAGCGGGTAAATTTCGTTTTTATGGCTTATCGTCACATGCGGCTGCCTCACCTGAAAGAGGCCGTTCTGCCTTAGATGCGGTGGAGGCGATGAATTATATGGTCAATATGATGCGCGAACATGTACCTGCGTCCACAAGAATTCATTATGTGATCACGAATGGGGGCAAGGCTCCTAATATTGTTCCAGATTTTGCAGAGGTATATTATTACATTCGCTCCCCAAATCGAAACGTTGTTTTTGATGTTTGGGACCGAGTTGAAAAGGCCGCTGAAGGAGCTGCCTTAGGTACTGGAACTAAATTCGAAGTGGAACTGATCAGTGGGGTATATGAGATTTTACCCAATGAACGTTTAGCGGAGACCATGTCAGCTAATTTAAAGATAGTAGGAGGCTACACTCTTTCGCCTACAGAAACTGCTTTCGCGAAGCAGCTCCAACAAACCTCTGGGATGGAGCCCATGGATTTAAATACAACCAATCAAGTATTTTTAAATCGACCAGATCCGAGTTCCGGTGGGTCCACGGATGTGGGCGATGTGTCATGGATGGTGCCAACCATCGGTTTAGGAACTGCTACTTGGGTGCCTGGGACGTCAGCACATAGTTGGCAAGCCGTCGCCTCCGGCGGAACCAGTATAGGCCGAAAAGGAATGATGGTCGCAGCAAAAACCATTGCTTTGACGGCTATTGACCTATTCAAAAACCCTAAAATGATTCAAGAAGCGACGGATGAATGGACTAAAAAACGAGGCGTGGATTTCCAATATAAGTCCCTGTTAGGAAACCGTAAGCCCGCTTTAAATTATCGAGATAATTAGTTTGCCCAAATAGTTTAAAATCAATTTTCTTAAGAAAGAATTTAAAATATAGTTCTTGAATATGATTCCAATGCTTTCATTTTTACAAATATTATCAAAGAAGCCGCCGGAGGCGTATTGCTCAAAAGGAAGGGAGATCATTAATTTTTTTGTAATTTTTCAAATGCCTCTTGTAATCCAAAATCATTAATCGTAATATTGCAATATAATAATATGTCATGGGGATTACCAAAACCGATTTATTTTCAATGGAACAGAATGCCATGGCACACATGGCTAAGGTTTTAGGTCATCCAGCCCGAATAGCCATATTGCAGTATTTAGTTAGGTCAACTACCTGCATCAATGGGGATTTGGTTCAGGAATTGGGACTCGCCCAGGCAACTATTTCCCAGCATTTACGTGAATTAAAAGAAATCGGATTTATTCAAGGAACGATTGAAGGGGTATCCGTTTGTTATTGCATTAATCCAGAAAAATGGGCGGAGTTTAGCCATTTATTTGGAGCATTTTTTGATGATTATTATGTTACACAAAAATCTAACTGTTGTTAATTATGAGCTTTCCTCGCATGCATGTGTCACTTTATGTCAGCAATTTAGCGGCTTCAGTGAATTTTTATACCACTTTTTTTGGACAGCCGGCTAATAAGGTAAAGCCAGGTTACGCAAAATATATTTTAGATAATCCCTCTTTAATTATATCATTTATTGAAAACCCCGAACGAGTTCAGCAAAATTTTGGGCACCTAGGTTTTCAAATGGAAACCTTTGAAGAAATGTCTAATCTATTAGATAAAGCACGAGCTCAAGGAATAGTATCTAAGGAGGAAATTGGTACCTCTTGCTGCTATGCGATTCAAGATAAATTTTGGGCCACAGATCCCGATGGTGTTCAATGGGAAGTTTACTACTTCCATGAGGATGCTGAATTTAATGATCCACATTATGCTTTACAGGACGCGTCAGCTTGCTGCATGCCCCCCGTTTCTCAAAAAGAACAAATAAACGTATCTGAATTAACGACCGTTAACACATGCGCACCAGGTTCCGGTTGTTGCTAATTGAATATGAGATGAATACTAAGTTAAACGAAAACATAGAAACAATTTTATCGCTTGAAATATCTGATGAGCGTAAATCTGTTCTTCAACCCTTAATCGATTACATCAAATCAAAGCGTGAGAAGGGTCAGCCCATCCGACTCAATTTCATTTGCACGCATAATTCACGGCGATCACAATTTTCCCAAATTTGGGCACAAACGGCTGCGGATTATTTTGAAATACCAGCTTTTTGCTATTCGGGGGGTGTCGAAGTCACTGCTTGTAATGAACGAACCATACATTCTTTAGAACGTTCAGGCTTTATCATTTCCAAGCATGGCCACTCAAATCCTATCTATTTTATTTTGCATGAAAAAGACGCCAGACCCATCATCGTCTTTTCAAAATTGTATGACGATGTCATTAATCCCCATGGTATTTTTGCCACGATTATGACGTGCTCACATGCAGATGAAAATTGTCCTTTTATCCCTGGCTCCGAAGCAAGAATCCCCGTGCGATACGAGGATCCTAAGGAGTTTGACGATACTAATCTTGAGTCTCAAAAATATGACGAACGTTCCAAACAAATCGCCAGCGAAATGTTTTACGTTTTTTCAAGGGTTTAAATTAACTGGTGTGGTCTCTGACGATGAGCCAACGGCCCTTAATTTTTTTCATTAGAATAGTGAAATATCCACCCACATCTCCTTTTTTAGGGCGAATTAATTGCCATTTTCCCAATATCCATGCCGTTTTACCAGCCGTTACGTCGATTTCCTTGATGTCAAACGTTAAATTCCCCATCGTTTCCTGATCTGGATACGTGGTGAGGTATCGTTGTAAAGTTGCTTTCCAGCCACTTGTAATGCCATTTTTGCCAATAAACTTGAGGTCTTCCGATTTTTCGTAGTATTCCATGAATCCAGGAACATCCCCCTTGTTCCATAAGTTTACTTGTGTTTTTAGCACAAGCTCAATTTCCTTTTGTTCCGTATTCGCCTGGCTGAGTAAGGAATGTAAAGGCAATAAAATCAATAGAATAAACAATTTCATAGATCCTAAGGTTAGTGAAAGACAAATTTGTCGACAAATATTCAATTTTGGTAGCAATATAAATGCTAAATTTTTAATTGATTGATTATTGTATCATTTTTGTTGAATAATTAAATCTACCTATTTTATGAACAAAATTTACACTCTCTTAGCTTGTTTTTGTTTTTTACATATATCTACTTCCTTTGCACAATCCCCTGACGAAAATCGATTTGTCAAAACAGTTCTGGCTGAAAAGTTAGACGAACCGATGATGATGACTTTTCTACCTGATGGTCGAATTTTATTGGCCGAACGTAAGGGTGACGTGAAGCAATTTGATCCCAAAACTAATCAAACGAAAGTGCTTGCTCATATCAATGTTAACACGAAATATACCAACCGGATCGGAACCGTTCGCGAAGCGGAAGAGGGTTTACAAGGCATAATCCTAGATCCCAATTTTAAAGAAAATCATTGGCTTTATGTGTATTACGCACACCCTACGGAGAAAAAGCACGTGTTGTCTCGTATCGAGTTGAAGGGGGAGGAGTTATTGGTAGACCAACAAAAAATCGTGTTAGATGTACCGGTGCAACGTGAGGAATGTTGCCATACGGGTGGTGGAATGACTTTTGATAAATCAGGAAACTTATTTTTAACCATAGGTAACAACACTAGTAATAGTAACAATGAAGGCTATTCTCCGATAGACGAACGTCCGGGCCAAGCCTATTGGGATGATCAAAGAGGTGCCGCCTCTACCAACGATTTTCGTGGTAAAATCTTACGTATTCATCCTGAAAAAGATGGTACGTATTCAATCCCTAAGGGTAACTTATTCCCTGTAGGAACACCAAAAACAAAGCCTGAAATTTACACGATGGGTCATAGAAATCCTTGGCGTGTCAGTGTAGATTCAAAAACTGGATTTATTTACTGGGGTGAAGTAGGACCAGATGCCTCTGTGGATGGGCCTAAAGGACCTCGCGGATATGATGAATTTAATCAAGCAAAGGGCCCTGGATTTTTCGGTTGGCCTTATTTTATCGGAAATAACATTCCATATACCGACTTTAATTTCGAGACGTTAGCGATGGGGCCTAAGTTCAATCCGGCGAATCCGATCAACGATTCACCTAATAATACAGGTTTACGCGAATTGCCTCCCGCACAAAATGCTTTCTTATGGTACCCATATGCTAATTCTGAAGAGTTTCCATTGATGGGAGCTGCGGGTAGAAGTGCAACGGGCGGACCCGTTTATCACCGTTCTGATTTCCCAACAGCCAAAAGAGCTTTTCCGGCTTATTATGAAGGTAAATGGTTAATTATCGAATTTATGCGCGGTTGGATTATGGCCGTAACCATGGATGAAAAAGGTAATTATAAATCCATGGAACGCTTTCTTCCTAATCAAAATTTCGGCTCTGCTATTGACATGAGCTTTAGTCCTGATGGCGATTTATATGTATTGGAATATGGTTCGGCTTGGTTCAAAGGAAACGACAATGCGCGCTTAGTGAAAGTTGAATACCAAGGAGGAAACCGTAAACCTCAAGTAGAAATATCCGCATCTAAATTAAAAGGTGCGGCTCCTTTCAAATCAACCTTGTCTGCTGAAGGCACCAAAGATTTTGATGGCGATGCCTTAACCTATACATGGACCGTTAAAAAATTAGGTACTTTAGTTAAAACATTGAAAGGCGCCAGCCCAGAATTGGTATTGACAAATCCCGGAACCTACCAAGTGACCTTGAAAGCTACTGATGCAAAAGGAGCGAGCAACACGAATTCACTAGAAGTGTTGGTAGGTAACGAAGCACCAGAAGTGGACATCGTATTAAATTCGGCCAATAAATCCTTTTATTTCCCAGGTCAAAAAATCAATTACCAGGTGACTGTTAAGGATAAAGAAGACGGGATGTTAGGAAATGGAATTAAAGAAGAGACGGTAGCTACTACGCTCGATTATATTCCTTCTGGTTACGATCCGATTGAAATGGCGCAGTCGCACCGGAAGGCCGACAGTGATTTGTTTGCATCCGCTGGTTTGCGGTTGATCAATCAAAGTGACTGCAAATCTTGCCACATCAAAAATGTACGTTCGGTAGGACCTAGTTACCAAGAAGTGGCCGATAAATATAAAGGACAAAACATGATTGACCAATTGTCCAATAAAGTAATCGCCGGTGGAAATGGAGTTTGGGGTGATCATGCGATGGCTGCCCATCCACAAATTTCAAAAGCAGATGCTAAAACCATGGTGACTTATATCATGAGTTTGTCAGATCCTAAAGCCAATAATTCAATTGCCTTAAAAGGAGATTTATCGCCTACTATTCCTCAAGAACATGCAGCCACAAAAGGCGTGTTTGTTGTTCGCGCTACGTACTTAGACAAGGGAAACAAAAAGATGGCTCCCGTTCAATCTGAAAAGTGGGTATTGTTACGTCATCCATTTTTAAATCCAGAAAAGGCGGATGTGCAATCAGGCATTGAGCAATTGGTTACCCCGTCTAAGTCGACGAATATGATCGGCCAAAATCCATATGTAGGATTTAAGGCAATCGATTTAACAGGAATCAAATCGTTGGATATTACGGCAACAGCCCCTGGTAGATCAAGCGCTTCCGGTGGAGTGATTGAGGTACACGTGGGTTCTCCTACAGGACCGGTGATAGGCAAAACGAATTTCATCGCGGTTTCTCAAGCAAGTTTTGGTGGACCTCCAGCGGCTGCTAATCCAAACGCGGCTCAAAAAGGTGCTCCTTTAGGAACTCCAGTGGTCGCACCAACTACTCCAGCTCAAGCTGGTGGTGGGGGAGGAATGCGTCGTGGTGCACCCATGCCGGCGATAAAAGTAGAAATCCAACCGACAACAGGTATGCAAGATTTGTATTTTGTAGCGGTAAATCCAAAAACATCTGTCGCACAAACCGTGCTACAAATTATAGGAATAGAAGCAAAATTATAATATGCCCAAAATTACGTCGAGTGCACATGTATTTGCTGACTCGGTAGCGATTTCAGACCCGAATAGGGACTATACATACCAACAATTAATCGATGCGTCCAATCAATGGGCGTGTCGATTTTTGTTAGGGGGAACTGACTTGCATGGTGCGCGAGTGGCCTTTATGGTCCAGCCGGGGTTTCATTATGTCGCGGTCCAATGGGGAATTTGGAAAGCTGGCGGAGTGGCCGTTCCCTTGTGTATTAGTTATCCCATCGCTTCTTTGCAATATGTTTTGGAGGATACTGGGGCAAGCCAAGTGGTGATTGACACCGATTTCCAAGAAGTTTTATTGCCGTTTGTGGAGTCGAGCCAACTAACCTATCATTTGGTTCATGAAGAAGTTACCCCACAGGAAATCAGTTTGCCTGAAATTTCTTCTGAGCGACCCGCCATGATTTTGTACACATCTGGAACCACTTCACTTCCCAAAGGCGTAGTCACAACGCATGCAAATATTGATTTTCAAATCAATTGTCTGGTACAAGCTTGGGAGTGGAAAGCTTCAGATCGAACCCTTTGTATTTTACCTCTGCATCATATCCACGGCATCATTAATGTGATCGGCTGTAGTTTGTCGGTAGGAGCCACTTGTGAATTTTTGCCGAAATTCAATGCGGCCGAAGTGTTTAGTCGTTTACTTTCAGGCGAATTGACTGTTTTTATGGCGGTGCCAACCATTTATTTCAAACTCATTTCTTATTGGGATACTTTGTCGCTGGCAGACCATCATGTCATTTATGACACCTTGCTTAAATTTCGCCTAATGGTATCTGGATCTGCTGCTTTACCCGTTTCTGTCATGGAAAAATGGCATATCATCAGTGGCCATTGGCTCTTAGAGCGATATGGGATGACCGAAATAGCCATGGCGATCAGCAATCCTTTTCATGGGGAAAGAAGACCTGGGCATGTCGGTATCCCTTTGCCAGGAGTTTCAGTCCGATTAATGGGTGATAACGATATAATTAAAGAAGAATTGGAATCCGGAGAAATTCAAATCAAAGGCCCGAATGTTTTTCAATCCTATTGGAATAAACCATCAGCGACCCAAGAAACGTTCACGGAAGATGGTTGGTTTAAAACGGGTGATGTCGCCCATTTGGATGCCGGATACTATAAAATTTTAGGACGTAGTTCCGTGGATATTATCAAGTCAGGCGGATATAAACTTTCTGCTTTAGAGATTGAAGAAGTATTGCGAATCCATCCTGATATCGAAGATTGCGGAGTTGTGGGTTTGCCTGATGTGGAATGGGGCGAAGTGGTTGCCGCCGTTTTAGTCTTAAAAAATGTCATTTCAAAAGAAGAAATAAATACCTGGTTGCGCGAGCGATTGCCGGGGTATAAGGTTCCTAGGCTGTATCAATTTGTGGAAGAATTACCTCGAAACGCAATGGGAAAAGTGACCAAAAATGATTTGAAAATAATGTTTTAAATTGCGAATACGCAAATGCATGGTGGGTATGAAAAAAATAATTTTTGTTTTTATTTTTTTAAGTTTTTGGGCTCAGGCACAGAAAAATATTACCACTGCTTCGGATGCCACGGCTCCTTTACACGCTTTGAAGC
>JABMMK010000271.1 GCA_013205605.1 Cytophagales bacterium
CCAATATCATTAAAGAAGTTACCAGAAATATTAAATTGAGTATTTTCGGTTCCACCTGAAACACCTACCTGATGACTTTGAATAGCTCCAGCACGCAACATACCATTTACATAATCAGTCGATCTGCCTGAAGCAATACTAGCCAACTCACGTGGCTCGAAAATCTTAGCATCATCTGTAGCATTCGCAGCACCTAATGAATATTGACCAACGGCCCGTCTTGATTCACGTTTATATTCAGCATATTCCGCTCCATTCATTACACCAATGGTACCTAATTGTTGGTTTAATCCATAATAAGAATCCACTGAAACAATTGTTTTACCAGCTTTACCACGTTTTGTGGAAATCAAAACAACTCCATTGGCTCCCCTTGAACCATAAATAGCTGTAGAAGAAGCATCTTTTAAAACCTCCATAGAGGTAATGTCCGATGGATTTATATCATCAATTCCTCCGGCTAATGGAATTCCATCCACTACATATAATGGATCATTTGTTGCATTAAATGAACGTCTACCTCTAATTCGAATCTGAGGTCCAGATCCAGGCTTTGATCCTGGCTGAACCACGTCAACCCCCGCCGCACGACCTTGTAAGGCTTGGCGAGCATTCGTAACAGGTAATTCGCTAATTTCCTTTGACGAAACCGAAGATATAGCTCCCGTCATTTGACTCTTTTTCTGAGTTCCATAACCAACTACCACAACCTCAGATAAACTAGTGTTATCCGCAACTAATTTAACATCGATTTGAGTCTTGTTACCCACAGAAATTTCTTGAGTAAGGTAACCTACTGAACTAAATTGTAAAATAGCCGATGAGGCTGAAGAAATTTTAAAATTTCCATTGACATCAGTAGATGTGCCTATCGTTGTTCCCTTAACTAATACAGAAACACCTGGAACACCTGAACCATCGTCAGAGGCTGTTACGCGCCCTGTGACCAATCGATCTTGAGCAAACGCCTGTACCCCTAAAAACATGAAAATCATGCTTAAAAGTACTTTTGAAAGTAATTTTTTTCTCATAAAATAATTTTGTTTAGTGAATAATTTGCAAAGTTTGGTTAATCTTAATCCACAATGCTTTGCTTTCATCATGGCTTAATACGTTCTTTAATTTTTTTAATTCGCTATTAGAACCTATTCCTGGCGATATTGTTTTAATTGGATTAAATATAATTCTCTTTAGAATATTACGATAAAATCCAATAAGTCTTAATTTTCTAAAGGACATAAAACCTGTAAACGTTTAATATACCCTTTAAAGTAGTGTAGGTGAATTTCCTACTCAAAAAAATAGAAGAATTTATATTATGCTAAACGATTTTCAGTCAAACCATTTTTCATCACACGTAAAGCCCCGAAAATCAAGTTGTAAACAGACTGCGCATTAATGTTCATTTGCTCACTAATTTGATCTGTATCAAAATTTTTGTAAAACTTTAATTGGATGGCTTCTCGTTGCCGTTTGCTCAATAGATGTAAGGAATTTGCTACTTTAATATTCATTTCCGACTGAACTTCATTGAGTATTAAAACAGATTCTTGAGAGGGTAAATCTTCGACATAATCCCTCGTATAATTAACATGATTATTGACTGACATCAAATTAGCATCGATGTGACGAATCAATTTACGCTTGATCGAGGCCATCAAATAAAATTTAACACTAGTCGTGGGCCCTAAATTTGAATGATTTTTCCATAATTCAACAAATAAATCATGAAGACAATCCTTGATTAAATCCTTATCTTGAGTTATGCCCACTGAATAAGAATATAATGGATGAATAAAATGTTGATATAATGTTGAAAATGCTTCGTGACTTCCCCCTCGAAACTCATCCCATAATTCAATCTCATTGATACTATTTTTCATCTTTATTTTCAAATTGTACTAATCAAATATTAAATATATTTGATATCATTTATTCTCATTAATATACATCACAGAATTATTATAAATCAAAGAAATTCTATAAATTTTTACCGTAAACGTTACCGTAAACGTTTACATTTTTTTATTCGCAATATTCCAACCATATTTAAGGCTTAAAATTGTCAAATAGTAATTTGGTACAGGAAAGTATTTATTGTACTAAATTGATATAATAGAAAATTAATCCTTTATGAAAAAATTAAATACATTAGATGCGACCATGTTAGTGATGGGGTCGATGATAGGTTCTGGTATATTTTTAGTGAGCGCGGAAGTTGGCCGCCAACTAACCTCCCCCATCGCCTGGATTATGACTTGGGTTCTGACCAGTTTTGTAACCATAACAGGTGCGTATGCTTACGGAAAATTGTCAACCGTATTTCCAAAAACAGGAGGTCAATACATCTACCTAAAAGAATCATATAATCCAATGATCGGTTTCCTATTCGGATGGACCACTTTTTTAGTCATTCAAACAGGAACCATTGCGGCTGTGGCTGTCGCCTTTGCTAAATACACCGGAATCTTGTTGCCTGATTTAATTAATGACGTTCCATTAGTGGGGAATTATATTACAAGCCAACAAATTTTAGCGGCCATCTTAATTGCCACCTTAACCTTTGTGAATCTCAGAGGAATATCTTTCGCTTCCTTAGTACAAAATGTTTTTACCATCACTAAAATTGGCGCCATCATTATCCTAATTATCATCGGAGTTTATGTAGGTGTTTCAAATGGTTGGGTGCATTTCGATCATTTTTTCAAAGAGACTCAAACCTATAACGCGTCTACCTCCACGTTTGAAAATATCAGTATTTGGCAATTTGGGAGTTTATTTGGCGTGGCCATGATCGGACCCTTATTCTCCTCCTCAGCATGGAACAATGTTACTTTTGCGAGTGCAGATTTTGAAGACCCTAAAAAAACAATTGCCAAAGGTTTAGTCTATGGCGCTGCACTAGTTTGTTTATTGTACATATTAACCAATATAGCCTATTTAGGGATATTGCCCTTAGCGGGTGACCCTAATGGGGCAAGCCCTTATTTGAGAGGTATTATGTTTGCAAGCCAGGACCGACTAGGATCCGCAGCATTACAAGCTGTTTTAGGTACCATTGGCGCGACCGTCATGGCCATATTAATTATGATTTCTACCTTTGGATGCAATAATGGAATTATTTTAGCGGGTGGTCGCCTATTTCAAGCGATGGCCAACGATCGTTTGTTTTTCCAAAAGGCAGCAGAAACTAATAAAAATGGGGTACCTGCCAACTCACTATTCATTCAAGGAATTTGGGCAATCGCTTTATGCTTCTCTGGTTCTTATGGAACTCTTTTAGACTTTACCGTATTTGCCATCTTGATCTTTTATTTCTTAACTGTAGCTTCCGTGTTTAAAACCAAAATAATGGGTACTCAGCTTCCAATGAGCCAAAAAATCATCTTCTCCATTTATTTGATTTGCTTATTATTTTTGGCCGGAAATTTACTTTGGGTAAAAACAATATCGTCCACAATAGGCTTAATTATCGTCCTAGTAGGGATACCATTTTATTACGTCATGAAGAAAAATCAAAGAATTTGATTGGTCTTTAACCATTCAGCTAAACGGTCGAACCACAATTCTTTTGTGGTTTTATTGTTTAAGCCAAATCCATGACCACCTTTTGCATACACATGTAAATCAGCTGCTACATTATTTTCAGTAAGCTTTTCAACATAGTACAATGAATTTTTAATGGGCACCGCTTTGTCATCCGCAGCATGTACCATGAAAGCTTTAGGGGTGTAATCAGTAATTTGTTCTTCGTTCGAAAACAAGTGAATCAATTCCTCTGATGGTTTTTTTCCAAGCAAATTAAGGGATGAACCCGAATGACCAAAAGGCCTAAAGCTTATCACAGGATATAATAATATTTGAAAATCAGGTCTAAGGTTAATACCATCGTCAACACCAGTATAATCTTTTTCAAAATGAGTCGCCGCTGTGGCAGCTAAATGTCCTCCTGCAGAAAAGCCCATGATACCTATTTTACCTACATCCACACCCCATTTATTGGCATATTTTCTAACCAACCTGATAGCTTGTTGGGCATCTTGCAAAGGAGCTATTTTTCTGTCTACCTGCCTAGTGGAATCAGGTATGCGGTAATACAACACAAGTGCATGAATCCCCAATTCGTTAAATTTCTTAGCGATATCAGTCCCTTCATGCGTAGAAGCTAAAATTTTATACCCCCCGCCCGGACAAACAACAACACAAGGTTTTTGCGTTTTACCTCCTTTGGCTTCAAAAAACTCATAAGTAGGAATACTCACATTTGATTTACGTTCAATCCCCCCCGTAACTTCGCTCTTTTGAAGATTGGGTCCATCTATATAATTCGGAATCGTACCAGGATAAAGAGCCTGAACTCCTTGCGCATTTAATTGATTCATAGCAATAGTAGAAAAGGAAAAACAAAGAAAATAGATGACACGTTTCATATTATGAAGGTTTAGATTTATCAGTCGTGATTAAAACAACTGCCAATAGTATAAAAAAACTAGCTAAAATTAAAATTTTAGTCAATTCTTCCTGTAAAATTAAATGGCCCAAAATTAACGCAATCAATGGATTTACATAGGTGTAAGTAGCTACCAAAGTGGCATCTAATTCCTTTGAAAGATATCCAAATAGGGAATATCCGAGCATGGAACCAATTAATCCCAAATATAAAAACACGTAAAAAGCTTTAATGGGAATGTCGGCTAAAA
>JABMMK010000024.1 GCA_013205605.1 Cytophagales bacterium
ATTAAGTGCAATTTGGAAAGAGGAAAGATTGGTATTTGAAAAATATCAAATTGTTACTTGGTCAAATAAGAATTCCTCTTACAGCATTTACTATACCCTAAGTGGAAAGTTTATTCAAATCAAAGAAGAAAAATGGGTTAATGAAAAATTGACTTTTTCGTATGAATTGAAACCAGAATTGAATCCCGAATTATTATATTTTAAAGAAGCGGTTTAATTGCCTAATTACATTACGAGTTGTTGCTCATCAAAATAGAAAACTGATTACGATTTTATAAAATATTATGCTTGTCAATTAGTTTAAGGTTATTAAATTTTTAGAACTAGGATTTTGTAAATCCACTTTGACTATTCAGAGTGGATTTATTGTTTTTTATTGTTTGTAGAGACCGTTTATAGGTAATAGGTAATATGTATCAGGTAATAGTAGGGGGCGGGTTCACAACGTTCCAATTGTGGAGAGCTTTTTTAGGTAATATGTAACAGGTAATTGTATGGGGCGGGTTTACAAAGTTCCAATTGTGGAGACGCGAGGTATCGCGTCTCTACTGACGATCGACGGTTCACAGAGCAACACATTTCTCGGATCCACCTCAAATCGCTCCGGCGCCTCTTTCAGCATAAACGTTTGAGTTTTTTGTTTTTTGTCCATTTGCATTTTCAGCAGGGTAGGGGTTTTGCTTCCTTGCTTATAATAAGCGACCTCCACGGGTATATTAAATACAAAATCTCCTTTTTGAACTTGTTCCAAATTGACCTTTAAATTATTACTCTTAGCATCATAAGTCCAATTCGCCCGTATTTTGGGAATCACCGGTTGGAACAACCACTGCTTAAAGAATATTTTCAAATCCATTCCAGAAGCTTTTTCCATCTCAATTCTAAAATCATCAGTCGTCGCAGATGACGTATAAAATTTAGCATAGTATGATTGGATCCCTTTTTTGAAATGGGTTTCGCCCATGAGATTTCTCAACATATGCAATACCCAAGCCCCTTTTTGATACGTAATGCCTGTTATGACGAGCTCTTTCTCAGCAGACCTTGGACTCACAATGCTGAAGTCGGGCATTTTTGCCGATAACTCTAATACTGTTTTTTTAGCCTTTTCGATCCCTTTGGTATATTCTTCTTTGCCATATTCATTTTCAATAAACAGCAAGGTGAAAAATGTCGCAAATCCTTCACTCAGCCACGCATCGTCCCAAGTAGTTTCCGTGACCGAATTGCCAAACCACTGATGCGCAATTTCATGGATCACGACATTCCGAGTTCTTTCCGACCTTTTGCCCGTCACCAAATCTTCCCCATAGAAAATAGCAGATGAACTTTCCATCCCGCCATTCACACTAGGCGTCTGGATATTGGCCAATTTCTCATAAGCAAATGGCCCCACATATTGACTATAAAACGCCAATACCTTTTTGGTCGGCTCCTGAAAATCATAAAATCCCGCCTCCCTATTTTTAGCATAGACCCAAGTTTCAATGGATTTGCCCATGAACGGATCCAAATATTGCACCGCAAATTCGGCCACCCCGATCACAAATAACCAGCAGGAGGAAGGGACGGATTGTTTCCAGTGGGTCAACTTCATACTGTTGCCTAATTCAGATTCTTCCAGCAATAGGCCGTTGGAAATCACTTTGTAATGCGAAGGTGCTTTGACTTTAAATTCAGAGGTGGCTTTATCGGATGGATGATCCAAAGTTGGCAACCAGTGCCTTGCCCGATTAGGCCAATTTTCATTAAAGAAACTACGATCCCCTAATTTGGTTTTCCCAATCCTTAATCCATCCAAAGGAACTCCATGGTATTTAATCGTGAAAATGATGGTTTGATTTTTTGTGGATGGACTCGGCAAATTAAGGATGATTTCATCATTTTGATGCGTATAAGAAATAGCCTGATCGCCCACTATTATCGCGTCTATTGCCATTCCCTTATTTTCTTTATCCGCTTTTTGGTTGACGAAATCCAATCGAAAATTTCGAAGCCCCGCTTGCTTGAAATCAATGGCGATCGTTGCAATGCCTCTAATTTCATCGTTGCTATCAGATAAATTTATCTCAAAAGCATAATGCTTAATGTCGATGTTTTTATTGATTGGGTAATCATCTGCTTGAACAGCAGGACCGACAAACAACAAGGTAATTGTGAAAAATAAATAGAGAATTTGTTTCATTATTGGAGCGTTACTTTTTTCAAATAAAATCCTTTTGCATCTACTTGGGGTGGTAAAATGCTATTGACAATAAGACCCTTGTTGTCCATCACGATGCGACTCGTTTTATCATTGGCTGTCACCTCAAATGGCAATGGCATCATTAAATTCCCCACCTTGATTTGGTATTTCTGAAAACCAATTTCTTTGATAGTTACGTCCAATACTTGGGTCGTTCTCAGGTAAAAGTCAAAAAATGGTTTCAGGTCTTTTCCTGCTTTTGAGCTGAATAGTTTTTCAACATCCGTAGTGGTGACAAAATTATCATAAGTGTATTTTGAATCGGTGACTAAGGTTTTTAAGGTTGGCAAAAACACTTCATCGCCTATCAAATAGCGTAAACTGTGCATAAAAAAGGATCCCTTTCCGTAAATATCGCCACCGGAATAAACTTCTTCTTCGGTGACTTCTTCCCCGGGCACCACGGCAAATTTGTTGCGCGCGCCTTTTCTGTGGCCGGCAATGATTTCATTATAGGCCGACTCGCCGCCGAGTTCAAACATCGCTAAAGCTTCCGCGTAGGTGGCGATACCTTCTTGGATCCACATATGGCCCCAGTCTTTATTGGTGACCTTATTTGCCCACCATTCATGGGCGTATTCATGAAATAGATTGGCGGAATATTCTTGGCCTCCGATATTTTTATAGACAAATTTATTGTCAAAAGTAATCATGGTTTGATGTTCCATGCCCGAATTGGGTACCTCGGCAATTCCTATTTTTTCCTTTGCCCATGGATATTCGCCAAAATATTTTTCCAAGATTTGATTGTCACGTTTTTTGGTAGCAATGACTTTTTTGGCATGCATCGTATCCACTTCCAAGACATAATATTCAATGGGAACTTTGTTGCCCAAGACGGTAATAAGTTCATCCTTTATAACTTGGTATTTGCCTATGTTGAACAAAATACAATAATTGCTGATAGTGTAATTGGTTTTCCAATGATAGGTCGACTTATTCTTTTTAGTTGTCACATTCTGTAGAAGCCCAGGTCCTGCGACCTTTAAACGGGCGGGAACACTAATTTTCAAATCGGCGCCTTCGTTAGGCTCATCGCTGGGGTGGTCTTTACAAGGAAAATACATTTTTCCACCTTCTGCTTGAATGTTGATGGATACCCAGTCATTCCCATTTTTATCTTTTTCCCAGGTAAATCCACCATCCCAAGGAGGCCTAATGGCTACGGGTGGAATTCCATGGTATTCAATCCAAACTTTTTGTATGCCTTCGTTGAAACCTGTTGGGGAGGTGATGAATATTTTATCATCAGGTTGATAATAGGAGGCGGCTTTGTTGTTCACCTTGATCTGCGTGACCTTATATAAGTGTATTAAGTCCAAAAGGAGGGTATCTGATCTTTTTGCTAAATTCAAACTGACCTCAGTAAAACCGCTGATGGACCTTTTCGCTATATCGACATCCAAACTTATCGTGTAATGCCGAATATCCATATTGGCCTGCAAGGGTTGCAACTTACCTCCTGAAGTTAGATAAAGGATATCTCGGCTGTTGATGTCATCATTATGCTGACTTTTCGCAACTCCACTTAGCATTAAAAGCATAAAAATGATTCCCATTTTTATGCTAGAGCTCTTTGTTTTTGATTTCATAGTTATTATTTTTTTGGACGGGGTGAACCCGTCCCTTACGATTTATTTATTCGGACGGGAAAAACCCGCCCGCTACTATTCCCTAATATCTTTTAAAAGGTATATTTCTATTGTATAGTTAAGTTTATTTTTCTTCCAAGACCGAGTTCAATTAATTTATACAACGTGGATAGTTGGATATCGCTATGGCCATTTTCAATTCTTGAGATGAAGCTTTTTTTGGCACCAACCTTATTGGCTAGTTCCTCCTGAGTTAAATTAGCTAGTTTTCTTTCTTCTTTTATTAATTCTCCAATGGCAAAAGATTTTGCCTTAATTTCAAAATTAACCCTTTTCTCTGTTCCATTAGCACCATATCTTTGATCAAGATGCTGGTTAAATGTTTTTATCTGCTCATTTTCGACCTTCATAATTATTGTTTTTTAAAATCATTAAAATATGCCTCCATAATGGATTTTGCTTTCTTCAACTCACTTGGAGGAGTTTTTTGGCTTTTCTTTTGAAAACCGTTAAATAATACGATCAAATTTCCTTTGTCGAAACAACAAAATATCCGATAAATATTACTTTCAAATTCTACTCTAATTTCCAAAAGGCCTTTAATTCCTTCAATATTCTTCAGAAATTTTGTCGGCACTCGCACTAAAATTGTAATGGCAAATAGTACTTCATCAATTTTACCCTGCAATTTTTCATTCAAGCTTTTGAAGAAGTCTTCGAAATAATCCTTGTAAAAAATTATTTCTCTAATATTTTTCATTTAACAAAGTTAACTAATAGTGGAACTTTTAAAAATAATTATTTAATTATTTTGTAGAGACGCGATACCTCGCGTCTATTTTACACATATTCATATGACAGTTTTCATACAAAATTGTCGCAACCA
>JABMMK010000272.1 GCA_013205605.1 Cytophagales bacterium
CATATCACATCCAATCACCTCAAGTTTCAAACCTAAAGCCTTGACCTGAGTCTGCAAATTAACCTGATCCACTTCTGCTTGTTGGAGCTTTTTCTTAGATCCCACTTCTTCATTATTTAATACTTGTTGGCGTGATTTTTCCACATTAGACAAACCTAAAGCACTTACAGCCTGCAGGTATTCTTGCTGCATTTGAATGTAATCTAAGCTATTAATGGTCGCTAATACTTGGCCCTTACTCACCTTTTTACCCGGTAAAAGTTCAAAGGTAGACTTCACATATCCGGCAATAGGAAGAGAAACTGAGGCAACAGAAACAGGTGGAACGTCCACTAATCCGGCACATTTAACCTCTTCCCCCATCTCGTGTTGGATAATTTCCCCTAGATTAATTCCTGCGTTTTGTTTTTGCTCAGCGGTCAATTTAATCTCCTGTGCAGCTGTTGAAGCAGGTTGATTTATGGATTCCTTTTTCTTTGAATCACATGAGGCTAATATGATGAGCCCCCATACTATTATTTTTATATGCTTATTCATTGCCTAATATTGTTTCGATTTGAATGACGGTTTGGTTATATGCCAAAACCTCTTGTAAATATTGTTCTCTTATTTGCCATGCTTGTTGGGCATTTTGCAACATTTCTACATACTCAATTTCACCCGCTTTATAGCTTTTAAGTGCCGTAGATTCCAACCAAATTGCCTGAGGCAAAGCGGTTTCTTGGAAATAAGTAAGGGAATTTACATACTTATTTAATTGGGCCAAATAAGAAGTGTACTCCCTAGATAATTGATCTAAATTTTGATCTTTCTGACTTTCAAAAACTTGAACTTGTTTCTCTGAGGCCGCAACTCTAGCCTTTTGGCCTTTGGAAAAAATAGGTATTCCGATACCTGCCTGTACATAATTTTGTCCTCCAAAATTTTCAATGCTTTGAGACACCACGCCAAAACGCAAATCGGGTTTTAATTTTTCACGCTCCACTTGCACTTGTAATTTACTAGCGTCAATTTGCTGGTCGATCAATTGCATTTGAGGATTGTTGGCAACTTCCTTAGCCAAAAATTTAGCTTCTCGATTCAGCTTCTCAACCGCACTGATTTCAAATGCCTGTGGATAATTAGTCCAGTAAGCCAAGTTTTGAAGACTAATTTTCATGTCCGATTCCAATGCCATTCGTTTCTGCTGAAACTCGCGCAAACGCGATTCTGCAGCGACTAATTCCAGTCGGTTCGTTTCCCCCTCTTTAAATTTTAAGGCAGCCGCTTTTTTCATTTGTGCATAAATACTATCCTGCTTTTGAAGAAACTCATGGTTTTTTTGTTGGACCATCAACAAATAATAATACCATTTTACGGATGATGCGACTAAATTTTGAGTGATTTTGAGCCTTTTTTCAGCCACCATTTTTTGAGAGCTGAGCGATTTCACCTGGGCTTTCAATAGACTAGGCCAAGGAATATTTTGGTTGGCTATAATGGTATAATCTTGACTAAAATACGTCTGTGTTTTCCCATATTGAAAGTCTAGCGATCCCTTAGGAAGTTCTCGGCCAGTACCGATAAAAGCCTCCGCGGCTTGTACTTCCAAGTTTCCAGTAGTAATTAATTTATTGTTTTTCAGAGCATGATCAAGGCAGTTTTGAAGGCTCAACTTTGTAGGATTTTGAGCCACCATACTAAAACTAAAGCATAGCAATAATGCAATGAGCCCTATTGATTTTTCCTTTAATTTTCTTTCTTTTCTAGTCATAACGATCGAATAAACTACTGGAATGACCACCAACGTTAAGAAGGTAGCCGTAATTAAACCTCCAATGACGACAGTAGCTAATGGTCTTTGAACTTCAGCACCTGGCGACTGACTCAGGGCCATCGGCAGAAAACCTAAAGAGGCAACGGAGGCCGTCATAATCACGGGTCGAAAACGTAATTCTAGGCCTTTGGCCAATCGCTCTTTGACACTTAAACCTTCATTTGCAAGCGTTTTAAAGTAGGAAAGCAGTACGATTCCATTCAGCACGGCTACTCCAAAGAGTGCGATAAATCCGATACCAGCCGAAACGGAAAAGGGCATATCGCGTATCCAAAGAGCCCAAATTCCTCCAATGGCAGAAAGCGGTATAGCTAAATATATGATGGATGCTTCCACAAAGGATTGAAATGTAAAAAAGAGTAAGATGAAAATAAGGGCCAGGGCGATAGGAACCACAAGGGAAAGTCGGGATTTCGCAGCCACTAAATTTTCAAAAGTACCTCCATAGGTCACATAATAACCGGCTGGTAAAACCACCTTGCTTTTCATCACCGCCTGAATATCGGCGACCACACTTTCTACATCTCGATTTCGTACATTGATCCCGATGGTAATTCGTCGGTGTGTATTATCCCGCGCAATTTCAACAGGCGCATTTTCATAATCGACTTCGGCCACTTCTTGCAATGGAATATGAGATCCATTGGGTAAATCTAAATAAAGCTCCCGCAAATTTTGTATGTCGGTCCGATGAGCTGAATCCATTCTGACCACCAGATCAAAACGTTTTTCGCCTTCCATAACAATCCCTGCGGTCTCACCGGCAAAGGTCATTTTGATCATCCGATTAACGTCCTGAATTTGCAGGCCATATTGTGCCATTTTGTTGCGGTTGTATTTAACAACGAGCTGAGGAATTCCGTCAATTTGTTGGACTTTGATATCTCCAACCCCATCAATTTTCCGAATATATCTGGCCGCATCTGTTGCGTGAGAAAATAGTTCATCCAAATCTTCTCCAAATATTTTAATGGCAATATCAGACTTAACACCGGCTATTAATTCATTAAATCGCATTTGAATAGGCTGTGTAAATTCAAAATTAACTTCTGGAAAAACTTGCAAGGCTTGGTCCATTTTTTCCTCTAATTCCTGAGGTGTTTTAGCTGCCTTCCATTCGGATGGTTCTTTTAAAATAATCAGAAGATCACATGCGTTGATCCCCATAGGATCCGTCGGAATTTCGGAAGCTCCAATGCGAGAAACGACTTGCTTAATTTCGTTTGGAAACTTTTCCAATAGCAATTTTTGTGCCTCGGTATTCACGTGAATGCTTTGAGATAAGCTAGCGTTTGTTGGCAAAATAGCTTCTACCGCAAAATCACCTTCATTTAATTCTGGAATAAATTCCCCTCCCAACGTTGTGAAGAGCCATATACTGCCTATAAATAAAATCCCTGAGCTTATGATCACCCATCTTCTCGACTTCAAGGCCCAGTCAACAATAGGTTTATAGCCCCCGTACATAAAATTCATGATCCGATCCGCTATGGTTACTTGGTGACTTATTTTTTTATTCAAAAACAAGGCCGACATCATGGGAACATAAGTCAAAGAAAGCACTAAAGCTCCAAAAATGGCAAAGCTGACGGTTTGAGCCATAGGCCTAAACATTTTGCCTTCAATGCCTCCTAAGGCCATAATGGGTAAATAAACAATTAAAATGATGATGACTCCAAAGGCCGCCGATTGGAAAATGGCTTGAGAAGAAACGGTAACCTCCTCATCCATTTCATGTTGGCTCAATACTTCTCCCTTTCGATGAAGATGCAGTCGATGTATAATGGATTCGACAATGATGACTGCGCCGTCTACAATTAAGCCAAAATCAATGGCTCCCAGACTCATCAAGTTCGCTGAAACGCCAAAAATATGCATCATTGCAAATGAAAAAAGAAGGCATAATGGAATCACGGATGCCACGATTAAGCCTGCTCTAAAATTTCCAAGAAGCAAAACCAAGATAAAAACGACGATTAATCCTCCTTCCATTAAATTCTTTTCGACCGTCGAAATGGATTTTCCTATTAAGACACTTCGATCCAAAAAGGGTACAATTTTGATCCCTTGAGGCATGGTTTTTTGAATGGTTTCCATTCTCAACTTCACATCTTTAACTACATCGTTGGCATTAGCCCCTTTCAACAAAAGCATCACGGCTCCGACCACTTCTCCCTTTCCATTTCTAGTCATAGCACCATAGCGGACCGCCTTCCCAAATTGAACTGTAGCCACATCTTTAATTAAAATAGGTAAACCACCGGGGCCCCTTTGAACAACCACTGTGTTTTCAATGTCAGCTAAAGATTTTAGCATTCCTTCCGACCTAATGAAATACACATCGGTTCCTTTTTCTAAATAACTACCTCCAGAGTTGGAATTATTATTTTCCAAGGCTGTAAAAATCTGATTGATCGAAACATGAGCTGCACTAATTCGTTCAGGATTAATAGCTACTTCATATTGCTTTAAATTTCCACCAAAAGAGCTGACCTCTACAACGCCCTTAATTCCTAATAACTGACGTTTAACGATCCAATCTTGGTATGTTCTTAAATCAGCTAATGAATATTGATTTTCAAAAGCGGGGTCAACTTCCAAGGTATATTGATAAAATTCTCCGAGGCCAGTGGTAATAGGTGCCATTTCAGG
>JABMMK010000273.1 GCA_013205605.1 Cytophagales bacterium
GTGGTGACTGGAGTTAGAGCTCACAATACCCTTAATTATATGGTCAATGCCTATCCTGAGCTCATGAAATATGTAGAAAATGGAGGTAATTATATCGTTCAATACAATACAGCAAGTTTTTTAGGCCCGATTAAATCATCCATTGCACCTTATCCAATGGCTGTGGGCAGAGGTCGAATTACGCGAGAAGACGCAAAACCCGACTTTTTACTTCCTACTCATGCCTTATTAAATATACCTAACAAAATTTCAGATACCGATTTCGAAAATTGGGTTCAAGAGAGATCCATTTATAACGGCGAATCTGAAGATGCTCACTTTGAATTTCCTTTAGGATTTACGGATCCCGGTGAAAAATTAAATAAGGGAAATATTACGGTTTGTAAATACGGAAAGGGCCAATTTATCTACACAGGATTAGTTTTCTTCCGTGAACTACCAGCCGCAGTGCCAGGTGCTTGGAGATTATTTGCCAATTTAATTTCGAATCCCAATCTGAAATAATTCATGGAATATGGGGCATTATTTTTTTTTCGATAGAAGAAACCGAAGTTTACGGAGAGTATAAAAAATTGTTTTTATTTTTAAAATAATAGAATGAAATCCAAAGTATAAGATTATCAAAAGTATGAGCAGCGATATCATCATCTACAAGAACCCTGACGGCAGCATCAAAATTGATGTCCGATTAGAAGAAGAAAATGTATGGTTGACGCAAGACCAAATGGCCACCTTGTTTAGTAAAGCCAAATCCACAATCAATGAACATATAAAGAACATTTATGAAGAGCAAGAGCTGCTAGAAACTGTAACAATGAAGAAATTCGGAATTTCCGAATTTCAACAGAAGGCCCCTTTTTACTATAATCTAGACGTTGTTATTTCTGTGGGGTATCGAGTGAAATCGCCCCAAGGTACTCAGTTCCGCATTTGGGCTACCCAACGCCTGAAAGAATACATTATTAAAGGATTTACATTAAATGATGACCGATTTAAGTCGGGAACATCAATGAATTATTTCAACGAATTGCAAGAACGCATTCGTGAAATACGTCTATCGGAACGTTTCTTCTATCAGAAAATTAAAGATATCTATACCACTAGTATTGATTATGAATTCAAAGCGGAAAAAACAATTGATTTTTTTAAGGTAGTTCAAAACAAATTATTGTGGGCCATCAGTGAGCAAACAGCAGCAGAATTAGTATATCGAAGAGTTGATGCTAATTTGCCATTGTTAGGGATGCAGTCATTTAATAAGAAAAAGGCAAATCCCATTAAAAAGTCGGATGTCAGTATTGCTAAAAACTACTTAAATGAAGATGAGATAAAACTTCTAGGTTTATTGGTGGAACAATATTTGGCATTTGCTGAAACGATGGCCCAACAACAAACTCCCATGTACATGTCGGATTGGATTCAACGCTTAGATAATATTTTACAGCTGAATGGCAGAGAATTATTGACTCATGCAGGTAAAATTAGCCACGACATCGCTATGCAAAAATCAGCAAAGGAATTTGACAAATATAAAATTGTACAAAAAGGAATTGAAAATGAGTTGAATTTGAAAGAGATAGAAGAAGACATAAAGAAAATTATTAAGGGTTAATCAAACATTAATTATTTGAATAGAGTTCTAATAAATGAATGAATAGAGCTTATTAGCATATCTTTTCATCTAACAGACCATCATTTTATGCTTCTAAATTTGAAATATTTTAATATAAATTATACTTGCAAAAAGACATCTATGAAACATTTTTACAGTCTTCTATTAACCCTTATTAGTCTAAGTTTATTTGCCCAAAATACAAATTACCCTGACATTCATGTGGACAAAATAACCATCGCGAGAGACAGCTATGGCGTACCCCATATTTTTGCTCCTACAGATCCAGAAGTGGCTTATGGCCTTGCATGGGCACATGCAGAAGATGATTTCAAAACCATTCAAACACTTATTCTAACCGGAAAGGGGAAATTATCTACTTATATGGGTAAGGAAGGTGCGCCTGTCGACTTTGTTTTTGGGCTATTAAATACAAGAGCGACGGTAGACCAACAAATAAAATCGATGGACCCTAAGTTCATCCAACTGCTTCAAGGCTATTTAATGGGAATACAGGCCTATGGAAAAGCGCATCCAAAGGAAATTTTAAATAAACATGTGTTTCCGATTTCCCTTGAAGATTATATTGCAACATCCATGTTTTCGGTGGCTGTTTTTTGCGGGGTTGACAAAACATTGCCTAAAATCCTCAACGGTTCCATCGCGAATTTACCTGGTTTTACCGGAGAAGGAAGTAATGCATTTGCCATCAGCAGTAAAAAATCGACCACTGGCGAGCCTATGTTGGTCATTAACGCACACCAACCCATAGAAGGAGCCACCGCTTTTTATGAAGCCCATTTACAAAGTGAAGAAGGTTGGAACATGTTAGGGGGCCTATTTCCTGGTGCACCCCTCATTTTCCATGGGGCAAGCCCTAATTTAGCTTGGGCCCACACGGTTAATATGCAGGATAAAGTGGACGTATTCCAATTGCAAACTGACAAAAAACATCCAGGACAATATCTAGTGGATGGTGAGTGGTTGACCCTAGAGAAAAGAAAAGTCAAATTGCACATCAAAGGTATCCCGATCCCAGTTTCAAAAATGGCTTACAAATCTATTTATGGACCTACAGTAGCTAATCCCAAAGGAGAGTTTTTCTCCATGCGCTTACCTTCTTTAATGGATGCCATGGCGCTCCAACAATGGTATTTCATGAATAAGGCGAAAAATTGGAGTGAATTTAAATCAGCTTTAGAGACCAACCATTTGGCCATGTTTAATATCTTGTACGCAGATAAGGAGGATAATATTTTTTATGTGTCCAATGGAAAAATGCCCTATCGTAATCCAGATCCTAAATATCACTGGAATTCAACTTTACCTGGAAATACGCGTGCGACATTGTGGGATAAGTTCAAGCCCTTCAACGAGTTACCGCAGCATTTGAATCCTGCTAGTGGCTATTTATTTAATACCAATCATTCTCCTTTTTTAGCGACCGATGAAAATGAGAATTTAAATCCGGTCAATTATGATAAAAATGATGGCTATGAAACTTATCACAATAACCGGAGCCGGAGAGCTAAAGACCTAATCGATTCTTATTCAAAAATTAGTTTTGAGGATTTGAAGAGAATTAAATTTGATCGCCAATTACCTAAACAAATTTTATATCCATATGGCTATTCGTCAGATTCGTTGTTTATGGTCGACGAGTCTAAATATCCTACATTAGCCCCATTAATTACATCATTAAAAAATTGGGATCATGTCACCAATCCAGATAGCAAAGGGGCACTTGTGTACAATTTGGCCTATTCTCAAATTTCAAAAGCCATGAAAGGTAATGCACAAAACACATTGACCTTGGAGCAAGGGGTAGAGGTATTTCAACATATTTATGATTATCTGATGAAGAACTTCGGTACGATCGACTTAGTTCTAGGCGATGTGCAAAAATTAGTTCGAGGAAAAGAAGAATGGCCACAAGGCGGCATGCCAGATGTTTTATCTGCCGTAATGTCGAAGAATTATGACAATGGAAAGAAAAGA
>JABMMK010000274.1 GCA_013205605.1 Cytophagales bacterium
CATATAATTTCACCTTCATTCAATTTTTTTAACATCGCTATTAGAAAATTAGTTCCCTGAATTTAATGACACGTTGTCAGCTATACCCCTTACTTTTAGCGTAATTCACTAATTTGGTTTTAAGCAAGGCGCGAGCACGATGCAAACGTGATCTAACTGTGCCGATGGGAATATCCAAAATTTTAGCCATCTCTTCATAACTAAACTCCTCAAGGTCACATAAAATAATAATCATTCGAAAATCAACCGGGAGAGATTGGAGTGCCGCTGTGATTTCATCCCCCAACATATCATTAACTGTTTCCGCTTGTAAATCAGCAAAATATGCAGGTTCTGCAGCTTCATCTTCCCCAGAAATTGACTGTTCCACCCATTCAAATTCGACTTTGGATGGGCCTCTCGATTTCTTACGATAGTCATTAATGAAATTATTTTTTAAAATTCTGAATAACCAAGCTTTCGCGTATGTGCCTGGTTCAAAAGAATTGATAAAACGATATGCTTTTAGACAAGTGTCCTGCACTAAGTCTTGAGCATCATCTTCATCGGCAGTTAACTTAAGGGCGAAATTATACATGGCATCCATGTGTGGCATGAATTCTTTTTCAAAAACACGCCTTGCATTAACCAAAGAATAAATTTTGTCTTTTACCTCGACTTCCATGAGCATGAATTTATTCGCAAAATTTACGAAACGACACTAATTGCAATTATGAAGCCAAAAATCTACGTGACAAAAAGACTTAGTTTTTTTGGTTAAATAATTCGAGCATTCCGAAAACCAATGTACCTAAAATGGCACTGGCAAAAGCCCTGAGTAGGCTGTACATCAATAAAGTAGTATCGGCGGATTCTACCAAAAATAAAACCAAGTGATGCGATAGAAGCATCACAAAAATATAAGGGAAAAACCACAAAGCTTTCATTTCACTCAATGATACACTCGATCGCTCATCATACCCATTCACTGGAGTTAAAACCTTAAAGAAAAAAGGTCTTAAAAACGCGATAAAGACGGTGGCTAATGAATGGATTCCGTGGGTATTATAGAATATATCGACGATCCAACCTATAAAAAAACCACCCAAAATTAAATAAAACAAAGGAGTGTGAATAGGTGCTTTTACAATGATCCAAAGGTAAATAAAACAAAATGCCACATTAGCCAATGCCACATCTCTTAGAATAAAAACCTGTGCAAAAAGGCTAAAAATAACGATAAAAATCCATTTGATTTGAAATGAATTACCCATATTATTTAGGCTTAGGTTTTGAGGTTTCCAAGTTTATTTGTTGGTCTAACAGATGATTCTTTATCACATACACATACTTAAGGGTCGAGAAATTAGTCAGCAACATCACTTTAATATTATGAAATGTTTCATCTTTTTCAAGACCTACTTTTGCGACAATGCCAATCGGAATATTGGGAGGAAATACCACATTATAATCAGAAGTCACAATCGTATCCCCTTTAAGCACTTTTTTATATTTGGAAACATCCATCATTTCAACCACCTCCGTTTGAATTCCAGGCCATTTTATGTACCCTAATTCCCCGGTAGATTTAATTTTTGCGGAAACGTTATTTTCTATATGTAATACCGACACCACTAAAGACAGATTAGACGTACAAGACATAACTTTCCCGACCACCCCAGTGGACGAGATTACCGCCATCCCTGGCTTGATTCCATCCACTAGGCCTTTGTCAATGGTCAAATAATTCTGCGACATTTGTGTGCTTTGATCGATCACCTTACTGGCCACCGGAGCATACCGATTGAGCATGGCTGCACTAACAAAATAAGGAACTTTGCTCTCTGGCTGCTTTATGGCGTTTAATTTAAAGATCTCTTGTCTTAATCGGGAGTTTTCTAAAGCAAGCTCAGCATTTACTTCACCTAGATGATAATATGTTTTTATTTCACGACTTGTAGCTAAAAGGGATGCAGCCCAGCGATTTGTGGTGTTCAAATAAATGACGTGTTGAAAATCATCATATTTGAAAATAGACCAAACATTAATCAACTCCAATAAAATAAACAAAAGAATAATCCTTTGTCGAATAAGGAATTGAAACAATTGATTCATGCCAAAGCTATCATTAAAAGGAAGAAATTAAGTAATTAAAACCGCCCTGTATTTGTCAAGATTTTTTAGAATTTCGCCTGTACCTCGCACAACTGCCTTTAGTGGATCATCGGCAATATGTACTTTCAGTTGGGTTTTCTTCTCAATTCTTTTATCCAAACCATGTAGCATAGCACCACCACCGGCTAAATGAATTCCATTATGAAAAATATCTCCGGATAACTCGGCAGGTGCCCTTTGCAAGGTTTCCATAATGGCTACCTCAATCTTGGTAATTGAACTATCCAAGGCATAAGCGATTTCGGAATAATTAATTAAAATTTCTTTAGGAATACCCGTCATTTGATCACGACCTCTAATCTCAAAATCGGGTGGTGCATTTTCTAATTCTGGTAATGCCGCACCCACTTGAATTTTAATCTGCTCAGCTGATCTCTCGCCAATGACTAATTTATGCTCACGCAATAAATAATCCTTAATATCTCTTGTAAACTCATCTCCTGCGACGCGAATAGAGTTCTCGACAACTATGCCACTCAATGAAATAATGGCAACTTCCGTTGTACCCCCACCTATATCTACCACGAGCGACCCGTTGGGTTGTTCAATATCAATTCCTATTCCAATAGCAGCTGCTATGGGTTCATGTACCATATAGACCTCACGTGCCCCAGCAT
This sequence comes from Cytophagales bacterium, assembly GCA_013205605.1. Classification (GTDB taxonomy): domain Bacteria; phylum Bacteroidota; class Bacteroidia; order Cytophagales; family Spirosomataceae; genus Aquirufa. Next base: position 2,772 of record JABMMK010000274.1, read on the forward strand.
GTTCTGCTGAGTCCTTTACAGCTCTTTTTTCCACTTCAGTTATCCCTGATGGAATGCAAATAACCATCCGTAAAGCGGGAGAAAAAAACGAATTCCCCTTATCCATCATCTTAATCAAACCACGCATCATTAATTCAGCTGCCGTAAAATCCGCAATCACACCATCCTTTAAAGGCCGAATGGTTTTGATGTTATCATTCGTTTTTTCATGCATCATCATAGCTTGTCGACCTACAGCCAAGACTTTATTTGTGTTTCTGTCTAAAGCAATAATAGATGGTTCATCTACAACTACCTGATCTTTGTGAATGATTAAGGTGTTTGCAGTACCTAAGTCAATCGCGATGTCTTTTGTAAGAAAATTAAATAATCCCATGATTTAGTATAATTATTGGATTTAAGCTGGATTGTAAATCCACTAATATCAAATTTACGGATAAATTATGAGCTAATTATTTATTTTAATTTAAAATTATAGGTGTCCTAAAAATAATTATAAAAATAGCAGGCATTAAATTTTTGTATTTTTAAAGAATCAAAAAAGCATAATTATAGGTATATTACAATAAAACCTATTTAAATATATTGAAAAAAAAGACTATTTTTTTTCAATATAATTTGGATTTATTCGCTAATTTATTAGTTTTGTCCAAGTTAAATTAATAGAATCGTAATAATCGACGATAAAACATACGAAAATGGAAGATTATAATAAGATTATCGAGTCCTTGGGAG
>JABMMK010000275.1 GCA_013205605.1 Cytophagales bacterium
CATCAAAATCGATAGCGGATAAAAAATCATGGGTTTGTCGTAAATAGGCATTAATTGATTACTTACAGCTAATGTTAATGGATGAAGTCGAGTGCCAGAACCTCCGGCTAAAATGATTCCTTTCATATTTATCTGCCTTGATACATGTTTGTATAATATTTTTGATAGTCACCTGAAGTGACTTCATTTAGCCATTTTTCGTTCGTTAAATACCAATCAACTGTTTTTTCTAACCCTTCCGCAAATTGGAGTGATGGCTGCCAACCTAATTCTTTCATGATTTTGTTTGCGTCAATCGCATACCTTAAGTCATGTCCGGCTCGGTCAGTAACGTAGGTAATTAATTGGGTCGACGTGCCCGCTGTTCTGCCTAATTTTTCATCCATTATTTTACATAAAAGATGGACTAAATCGATGTTTTTCCATTCGTTAAATCCACCAATGTTGTAGGTTTCGCCAATTTTCCCATCGTGAAAAACGGTGTCAATGGCCCTTGCATGGTCAATAACAAATAGCCAATCCCGCACATTTTCGCCTTTTCCATACACTGGTAATGGTTTATTATGCATGATATTATGAATCATTAAGGGAATTAATTTTTCAGGAAAGTGATTGGGTCCGTAGTTATTGGAGCAATTGGTGATGACTGTTGGCAAGCCATACGTCTCATGAAAGGCCCTAACAAAATGATCTGAACTAGCTTTTGAGGCTGAATAGGGTGATCTAGGATCGTATGGGGTGGTTTCAAGAAAAAACTCATCAGGGTTATGCAATTCACCATATACCTCGTCTGTGGAGATGTGGTAAAATCTTTTCCCTTCATATTGTCCATTCCAATACTTTTTAGCCGCTTGTAATAGATTTACTGTGCCCAAAACATTGGTTTTCACGAAGGCCAATGGATCTGTAATGGATCTGTCGACATGCGATTCCGCCGCCAAATGCAAAACTCCGTCAAATTTATATGTGGCAAAGAGTTGGTCTATTTCCTCCGCATCGGTGATGTCGGCTTTGATGAAATGGTAGTTGGCAGCGTTGGCCACATCTTCATTATTCGCCAAATTCCCTGCATACGTAAGCGCATCTAGGTTATAGATTTCATATTCAGGATATTTGTTGACAAACAAACGCACCACATGTGACCCAATAAAACCTGCTCCTCCGGTGATTACAATTTTTTTCATATACTTATAATAAGGCTTTTTGCCAAGCCCATGCATCTTTTAAGGATTCTTCTAAACTTCTTTTAGACTGCCAACCTAATACTTCTTTTGATTTTCCAATGGCTGCGTAAACAGCGGTTATATCGCCTGACCTCCGAGGTTTTAATTCATAATTTACTTTCTCTCCTGTGGTCTTTTCAAATGCTTGAATGATTTGTAAAACGGAAGTTCCATCTCCAGTACCTATGTTGAAAAAATCATAGTAAGAAGAGGCCTCTTTTTGTTCTAAAAGGTGTTTTAATGCTTTTACATGTGCCTCTGCTAAGTCGCAAACATGTATATAGTCTCTGACCGCAGAACCATCAGGAGTGGGGTAGTCGGTACCAAAAACTTGAAGTGGACCCCTTAATCCAGCAACCGATTGGGTTAAATAAGGAATTAAATTAGCCGGGGGGCCTAGGGGCAACTCGCCAATTAATGCACTTTTATGGGCACCAATCGGGTTAAAGTAGCGTAATGAAATGGCTTTTAGATCGTTGGATGCTTGGGTCGTATCCGCAATGATCTCTTCACACATCTGTTTGGTATTTCCGTAAGGAGAAATAGCTACTTGCACGGGTGATTTTTCAGTGACTGGAAGTTCGGCTGGTTGGCCATAAACGGTACAGGAGCTTGAAAAAACAAGATTTTTAACATGGTGTTCCTGCATTTTCTCCAAGAGTAAAATAGTGGAAGCCACATTGTTTTTATAATATTTTAAGGGATTTTCAACGGATTCACCCACGGCTTTTGAAGCAGCAAAATGAATAATGCCTTCTATTTTATGTTCATTAAATACCTGATCGTAGGTATTTGGGTCATTGACATCTAGATGATAGTAAACTACTGGCGATTGGCAAATGGTTTCTAATTGCTGAATGACATGAGTGGCGGAGTTAGAGAAATTGTCAATGATGATGGGGTTAAACCCATTTTCTTTTAGAACAACATAGGTGTGGGAACCTATAAATCCTGCGCCGCCAGTAATTAAAATATTCATTTGTTTCTTTTCAGATTAAATCAATGACAAATTTAGGTCGATTTTCCCCTTTAAAAAAATTATGCGTTAAAACATTTATTGTGAGGTCTTATAGGTCAACTTTTTTGATTTAATGCGAATAGTCTATATTTTTGAATTAATTATTCCAAAAATGACTGAGCCAGCGATTAAAGCGATGATTCAATTGATGGACGACTCTGATCAAGAAGTTGTTCAAATGGTTGAGGACAAGATTCGAACCTTGGGCCCAGCCATCATTCCAATTCTTGAATCTGAGTGGGAAAATCTTAGTTTGAATCCAATATTGCAAGTAAAAATCGAAAACTTAATTCATGATTTCCAACTGGAATCCATGAAAAGCAAATTGATGCATTGGAAGCAGGGCGGGGCCATGGATTTATTGGAAGGCATGTGGATCGTAGCTACTTATCGTTTTCCTGATTATTCTTTTACGGCTTTAAAGCAGGAAATGGAACAATTGTATTTTGATGTATGGCCTCAAATTAGGGAGAATTTACATCCGATGGACCAAGTCAAGGTGTTGAATGGGGTGATTTTTGACCAATTGAAATTTGGTGCTAATACAAAAAATTTCCATGCGGCAAATAACTCATTTTTAAATGTCGTGTTAGAGTCCAAAAAAGGAAATCCAATTAGCCTTTGTGTGATTTATATGTGGATAGCTCAGAAGTTGGGCTACCCGATCTATGGCGTAAACTTGCCTAATTTGTTTGTATTGACCTATAAACAGAAAGAAATTCAGTTTTACATCAATGTATTTAATAAGGGTTTGATTTTTAATCGGGTTGACATAGACAATTATTTGGCTCAATTGAACCTAACGCCTAATGATATCTATTATAATCCATGCTCAAATTTAGAGATTATACGTAGAGTATTGCGTAATTTAATTATGGCCTATGAGAAGTCGGGCGATGAAGATTACAAGGCTGAATTGACTGATTTAATTGCGTCTCTTGACTAGTTTTCGATGGCGATAGAACATGCAAAATGTTCAAATTCTTCCATGTTAATCGTTATTTTTTTATCTCTAACGTATATTTCAAATGGATTAGTAGCTAAATGAGGTAGTTGTATATCTTGTTGGAATGTTAAACCCGGAACGCCCATCGCCTTATAAATAGCCTCTTTACAAGTCCAGGCCTTTGTTAAATCGCTATGTGAATCTTGCCAATGATTCCATTCTTCAGCGGATAAAAATCGAGGGCCAATTTTCTCAACTTGTCTGCCATAGCGTTCAAGGTCGATGCCAACCGGTTTTTTATGGCTAATAACTGCAGCTACATACGGGAATGAATGACTTAAGGAAATGTGATAATCGGATTGATCAAAATAGGGTCTATTTCGGTCATCCTTTCTTAAATCCCATGGACCTTTGGAAATTTGTTGGCATACGTTCCAAAGGCAAAATCTAGCGGCTGTTGATTCGACTATTTTTTGCGATATAGTATTTTCAAGATGTTTATTTGTAAGCCAATTTTCGGGAAAGGTTTGAAAAAAGGACAGGTCCTCAGTAATTTCCCAAATCATCCATTGCAACGAAGTGGAAGATAATGCGAATGATTTAGATGAAATTTGAGGCATGAATGAATGTATTTGCTTGTAAAATTATCATTTTTGTAATTAATTATTTTTTTAAATTTTACTCGCTGAGTCAAAATCTTGGAAATACAAAGAATTGACACTTTTTCAGGACATAAGGCCCCCATTTATTCCTTGGAAGAGGGGAGGGAACCCCATTTTATATATTCTGCGGGTTCGGATGGTTGGGTGGTCGAATGGAATTTACAGAAGCCTGATGTGGGTAAGGTTTTGGCACATATAGAGGGTTCCGTTTATTGCTTGAAATTGGATAGATCATCAGATATTTTTTGGGTGGGGCAAAATTTTGGAGGAATCCATGGGGTTCAAATCAGTGACCAGAGCCGAGTATTTTCTATTGCCATGCCTAAGAAGGCTATTTTTGATATTTGTTTTTGGGGAAATCAAGTTTGGGTGGCACATGATCATGGCTTGATATCGGTGATCGATAAAGAAAGCCAACAAATCATTAAGCACATTAAATCGGGGGATAAAAGTGCGCGTAAATTTTGTTTGTTGAGCCAAGATAAAATAGCCATAGGATTTAGTGATGGATTTATTCGTGTTTTCAACAAGAACTTTGAGTTGGAGCATGCTTGGCTGGCCCACGAACTATCCGTGTTTTCAATGACTTATGAGGAGTCGTTTAATTATTTACTTTCTGTTGGCCGAGATGCTAAGTTAAAACGTTGGTCATTAAATGAAGAAAAGAGTCATTTAGTCCAAGAAGTCGCGGCTCATATTTATGCCATTCATGATGTAGTTTTGAGTCCTGATCAACAATTTTTTGCGACTGCCAGTATGGACAAAACGATCAAAATATGGAGTGCAAGTGATTTGGCTTTGTTAAAGGTGATTGACGCACCCCGATATGGCTCCCATAAAAATTCGGTGAATAAATTGCTATGGTCTACTTATCAAGATTATTTGGTTTCAGCTTCAGATGATAAAAATATTTCCATTTGGAAAATACATTAAAGATTTTATTTATTTTAGCAGTTATATGAGTGATAAAAAGCAAATTCCAGACGTAGCGTTTTCAAAATCATTTCGCGGATATGATGTATCTGAGGTAAATGAATATGTGCAAAATGTGAATGCTTATGAGGTTTCTGTTCAGCATACGATTGAAAAATTGGAGTCCAAAGTAGGTGATTTAGAAACTGAAATTCAACGCTTACGAGAGTTGGAGTCCTCTTTATTTCGTGCGATGAAAATGGCTGAGGAAGCGCAGGAGAATTGGAAAATAAAAATGGCGCAAGAGGCGGAGGAACAAAAAATAAACACCCAAAAACATTCAAAAAAAATCATTGAAGACGCCACAAAAGAAGCGGAGAAAATTAAATTTTTAGCTGAGTCTGAAAAGAGGCAATTACTAATGAGTGCGAGTCAGGAATTAAAAGAGCAGGAGCGAGGGTTAAAAACATTAAAAGAAGCCCAGCGTGAAATAGCGAGGCAATTGTCGTCGGTAGCCAATTTGACCTTAGGCCAATTAAGTTCATGGGAAGTCTTAAAAAATGAAGTAAACCAAGTTTTACCTATTGAAAAGCCAGGGAAAGAAAAATTAATCGTTAGAAAAGCGAGTGTGGTAAAGAAGTCGAAATCAGTGACTAGTGACAAGGAGAAGATTGATTTACCGAAAATTAATCAAGCAAAACTTAGTTCTAAAAAGAGTGTCACTTCAAAAAAGAAATTGACTACTTCTGATTTATCAGCTTCAACTACAGTGGATGACGGTTTGCCTACCTTAAATAAAGTTTTAGCTGCTTATGCTAAATCTACTAGCCCCAAAGGTAAAATCGGGGACATAAATTAATCTAGATGCGTGTTTGGCAGATTAAATTAGAAAACTTGAAATTCTTTTCATTCCATGGATTGTTTCCAGAAGAGCGTATTCTTGGGAATGAATTCACGCTATCTGTTACTGTGGATCGAATATCAAATGAAATATTTTCAGAAAATTTAGAACAATCCATAGATTATGGGGTTATCTTTTCAATTTGTTCTGAAGTTATGCAAAATCCTGTTGATTTATTAGAGACTATTTGCGAACAAATCGTTGCTAAAATTCAATTAATTTGTCCCGATTATCAATTAATTGAAATTAGTGTGACGAAAGACAATCCCCCATTAGGTCAGTTGGCAGGTCATTCTACCGTTAAATTATCAGTATCTAAAGATTAGTTTAATTGAATGATTATAATGTAGATTTGCTAAAATTTTCATCATATGCGTCATCAGGTAACCATCAAAGACATTGCTAAGCGACTGAACATTTCGGTGGCTACGGTCTCTAGGGCTTTGAGGGATTTGCCTGATATTCATCCTGATACTAAAAAAATGGTGGTTGATTTAGCCTTAGAGTTAGATTATCAGCCCAATGTTTTAGCCACCAGTTTAGTGAAGAGTAAGACTAAAACCTTAGGTGTGATAGTTCCTGACCTGGGCTATTACTTTTTTTCTACGGTTTTAAAATCAATTGAGGAAGCGGCCATTGCAGCCGGATATAGTTTGTTGATTACGCAGACGCAGGAATCTTACGAGCGGGAATTGATTAATATTCAGAATTTATCCAGAGGCCAAGTAGAAGGTATCATCATATCTTTGTCCAGGGAAACGGTGAATTTAGATCATTTAACCCGTTTGCAAAGACGGGGGATTCCCTTAGTATTTTTTGATCGGGATAGTGATGAAATTCATGCGTCAAAAGTGATGGTTGACAATGAACAATCAGCATTTGAAGCGGTTAAGCATTTATTACTCGCGGGCTGTAAGCGGATTGCTTTCCTTGCCGGGCCTAAAAATGTATCTGTTAGTAATCAGCGGATATCAGGCTATTTAAGAGCATTAGCTGAGTCGGGTGTCAAAGAAGATTTAAAGCTAATTATACATTCAGATTACATTCAAGATTCAGCGACTCTTTGTACGCAGGAGTTAATGAAAGACAAAAATCGACCCGATGGTATTTTAGTGGTTTCGGACCGATTGGCCTTAGGTGTTTTGGTGGCTTTGCGAGGTTTAAATATTTCAGTGCCAGAAGAAGTAAAAATAGTAAGTTTTAACAACGAGCCTATTTGTTCCATTGTTTCACCTTCGATTTCTTCGGTTTCACAGCCATTAGAGGAGATTGGCCGCTTGTCGGTAGAGCTATTATTAGACCAAATTAATCACAAAGGAGAGGATTTGAAACCTAGGGTTGAAGTTTTAAAGACTCAATTAATGGTGCGGGAATCTTCTTCTAAAAGGAATTAGTCCTGATTTTCATTGACTTTTCTTGCCCATTTTGTTGGTATATCAAAATATGCAATCCAGAATTTAATTCAGAAATCAATTCTTTATTGATTATCCCATTTTGCTTAAATTCCTTTGTTTTACGGCCTAAAAGGTCATAAATGGTGAGCGATTCAAAAGGGATATTGACCGACTCTTCTACATTCTGAATAGAAAGGGGAGGGTTGACTTTGATGTCAAATGATTCTTGAAAGCAATTTTGTGGGTCATTAACTTTAAATACTGTATTTTCAATCGGGTTTACCTTGATATTTTTTGTTTTATCTCCATTGGACCAAATATATTCGCCGGTCCAAGTGGCAGAAAGCTCTATTTGACCGAAGTAATTGATCGTTTGGGTGCTAGCAGCTTTGAGACTGAGGTCTTTAAAAACAGTGAATTGATCTAATATATTTCCTTCTTCGTTAATAAATTTAGCGTCCAATCTTTTGCCATCAATTTCAAAATAAAAGGACCCTGCTTGGCCTGCTAGGCTATATTCCATCACAGGGTGTGGGTCACTGGCTCTAGCCGCTCCCGTCGCTCCGCCCACGCCATTGACCACATAAATAACTCCATTTTTTTCGGTATTACTCGTCGAGAAGAGGTAGGGGCACGAGTTGGCAGATTTATCATAACGTCCAGTTGAGCTTTGGGGCCAATGGATGGATTTGTTAAATTCCGACGATAGACCATATTGGTTTTTGAGGGGTTTACTTCTTTCAAAGACGTGGCTATGCCCGGTGAGCACTAGGTCCACATTAAATTCATCAAATACTTTGGGTAAAATGGCTCTTAAGTTAATTAAATCAGGAACCAAATCGGAATCGTAGGTGCCTTTGGTATAAGGGGGATAATGGAAAAACACGACCTTCCATAGCTGCTTAGTGGACTTAAGGTCATTTTTTAGCCAGGTTAATTGGTCTGAAGGCCCATCGAAAATACGCTTATTGTCCTTCCCATATGCATAAGAATCGAGACAAATAAAGTGGGTATTGCCATAGTCGAAGGAATAATAAGCTTCAGATCCAGAGGCCAAACCCCCTAATTCTCCCTTCGTGGGTAGGGTGAAGTTCTGAAAATAGGCCATGTCGGGATGATCCTGGTTTTTAGGATATATGTCATAGTCATGGTTTCCAACGGTAGGGAATAGTGCTGATTGTTTCAGTAAAGGGCCATTTTGATATATTTGAAAGAAATTGGTCTGGAAATCATCATCCGAACCACCCCCATAAACATTATCGCCCTGGGTCAGGAATAGGTTGGTGTATTTATTGCCAATAAACTTTTTGAATCCTTCGTAGACATTTTTTTGATAGGGGCCTTCGGGCCACATGTCACCGATGGACCAAACGCTAAATTTTTCTTGGGAGCCAATGGCCGGGGCTGTTTTGAAGAAGTACGTTGAGTCGCCAGTAAATTGTGTTGTTGTTAAGCGTATGC
>JABMMK010000276.1 GCA_013205605.1 Cytophagales bacterium
AGAGATTTTATAGCTGATTTTGGTCAGAGCCTAGCCCTTGCAGATGAAATATTTTTGTTGGATATTTATCCTGCAAGAGAATTGCCCATTCCAGGGATAAATTCTGAGCTATTATTAACGTATATTCCCAGCATGAATAAACAGATCATTAGCAAGGAAGCATTCGTCAAACATGTTCAGGCAGAAAAACCTGAATTATTAGTGACCATGGGAGCGGGAGATATTGATTTGATTTTGAATGATTTAAAATTGGCCTTACAGCATCATTAAACATGAAGCCTTTACATAAAAGAAATTTTCAGCCGTTTAAAAAAATACTCACTATGGTCATTTTGCTGACCATGGGGGTGGCGGCCATTATTTATGCTGAAATAAATTATAGATCTATCACGTGCACAGGCTTAGTCGTAAAATTAGATTCAGAAAATGAAAGACCGCTATTAGGCAAAAATGAAATTAATTTAATGGTGACCAATGAAGGGGCCGATTATTATTTGGATAAGCCCTTGACCGATATATCGCTGAAAAAAATTGAGAGTCGAGTAAAAAGAATTCCACTGGTAAAATCTTGTGAAGCGCATTATGATTTTAGTGGGAAAATAATTGTCTCGGTTAAGGAGTTCAGTCCCATCGCCCGAATTTTAAAGTTTACTAGTGGTGAAAGTAATATTCGAGATCAATATGTAACTAAGGAAGGGAAGTTCATTGGCACTAGTGATCTTTTTACCCCGAGAACATTAGTGGTCTCAGGTCCATTTTTTCAAAACTCACGCAAGGATTTAAGGGATGAAAGAGGAAAGACACTCATCCCTCTGTTTGAATTTATCAACAACGATGATTTTTGGCGCGCACAAATTGCCCAATTGGTCATCGCGGCAGATGGAGGAGTGGTGATGGTTCCAACCTTAGGAAAAACATATATTGATTTCGGCCTTCCCATGAACATTGAATCAAAATTTAAAAAGTTGGCCTTGTTTTACAAAAAAATTATTCCAAATAAAGGCTGGAATACCTATTCTTGGATTCACTTAAAATATAAGAATCAGGTAATTTGTGATTATTAGCCAATTTTCTTATTTTTAAAACTTTATTAAATCTCCTAGTCATTCTAAATTTTTAATAGTATACATTTTATGGGCGACAATTTAATTATTGGCCTTGACATTGGAAGTTCTCATGTTAGGGCCGTTGCAGGAAGGCAAAACAATGGTCAATTAGATATCATTGCCACAGGAAAATCAAATACTTCGGGTTACTTGCTGAATGGAAATATTGTCAACATAAATAAAACTTCCCAAGCGATTTCAGATGTAATCAGTCAAATTGAAACGGTCATTTCAGGGAAAAATAAAGACTATTACTTTTCATCAAATCTATCTGGAAATCACATCAATGTGTTTTTACATACATCGACCAAACTAAGGAAGAATTCGAATGAAGCTGTTTCTGAAAAAGAAATACTAGAATTAAATGAAGAGGCCAAAAAAGCCATCGCCGAAAAAAACCCTTGTGTACTTCATCGTTTGCCCATCGGATTTAGAGTAGGTTCCTTACCAGAAACGATGGAGCCCGTTGGCCAAATTGGCGATCGAATCGAAGGAGATTTCATGGTGGTTACGGCAAGTTTGGACAAATTTGAGTTATTAAAAAAAACATTAAGAGCCGCTGAGTCAGAACATATTAAAGGGGGTAATTTATATTTTAGCCCATTGGCCACGTCAAGTACCATTTTAAGTTCTGAAGAAAAGCAAGAAGGCGTAGTTTTAGTTGACATAGGAAGCGGCACCACCGAAATAAGCATTTACCTCAAAAAGAGACTTAGCCACGCGATCGTTTTGAATTGGGGAGGTGATCGCATTACAGAAGATATCCAAATCGGCCTAGATATAAGTCCAGAACATGCCGAAGCCTTAAAAATCAGGTTTGGTTCAGCCTTGCATAAAGAAATTGACATCAACGAAATCGTCATGATTCCTGGCATTGCTGGCAGAAAACCAAGTCCCGTTTCCGTTAAAAATTTAGCCATTATCATCGAAGAGCGCGTTAAAGAATTAGCGGCCATCGTGCTTTCGGAAATTTCCAAGGTGACCAATCCGGCCAATTTAAGAGGCGGGATTGTCTTGGTAGGTGGTGCAGCTCAAATGCCAGATATCGATGAATTATTTCAAAG
>JABMMK010000277.1 GCA_013205605.1 Cytophagales bacterium
AACTCCTAACACATCAAAATTATATTTACCGGCTAGAGTAACCTTCCAATTGTATTGAATGGCTTTCCCATCCATGATTTCTTTTTTTGAAATCAATTGGAAGCTTTGGCTTATTTTTTTCTTTGGCATTTTCCCAAACATCAATTGGGAGTATTGATCAAGCCAATATTGTTTTTGTTTTACCCACCCATTTTTATCCTTAATGACTTGACCACTAGGAGTTTTTAGGGCATCGGGTAGGGTATAGGGACTAATTTTACTTTCGTCGTAATTAGCTACAAAAGGTTTCTGTGCCATGGTTTGCAAAGAGATTAGCGCGGTGGCTAGGTAGATGATATTTTTCATAGGTTTTAATAGGTGGACTAATTTAAGGATTTTGAATAGATGATTTTTATCAATTCTTAATTTTTTTACAAATTGTTTTACATTTTAATTTATTACTTTTGGGTTGTAATTCATATTTGAGCGTACACTAAAATATTTATATGGAATATTTCAAAAGAATCGAATTCACAACGGCCAATGAGACCATTTCAAATCTCAAAAATGCCATTAGTCAATATAAAGTCATTCATCTTTCAGGGTATAATTTATCGATTCCAATTCAGGAATTTTACACGAATTTGTCTGATTCGATTGGGGAAATTTTCAACGAAGACGAGGATATTTTAACCGGAGAACGCAAAGACAACCGTTGGATCGATATTTCATTTGATCCAGATTTACAAGATCGTTACCGCAGTAGTAATACTCGTCAGCCTTTACATACAGACGATTCTTATGTAGAACTAGGGGATGAGAAATCATTGCAATTCTTTTTTTGTGAGTCTAGAGCGGCTTTTGGCGGTGCGACCACTTTCTTTGATTTGCCTGATTTAGTGGCCTGTATGAAGTCAGATGGGGAAGATGAATTATTGCAACGTTTGTTGACGACGATTGTACATTTTGACAAAGCTGGTAATAAAAAAATACGCAAAATTGTGGATCAAGATGAGAAGGGATATTTAGCTAATTGGAATTATTATTGCATCGACAGGGAAAATAATACACCTGAGGCTTTGGCATTATGTGAAGATTTTCATGCTTTTTTAGAATCTAGAATTATTCAGGCTGGATTGGTGATGCCGGTTCAATTAGAGAAAGGCGATGCGGTATTTTTTCACGATGATCGGATTTTACATGGGCGCAATGCCTATTTTGCTACTCAAAAAGGGGAGCGTTGCTTGATAAAAGGTAAAATCATTTTGGATCCCGAATTTGAATTGGTCTAAATTATCTCACAAACTAGGTTTAGGTACCTGGCAATTAGGGGGAGTTAATCTGATTAATGGGGTGCCCATGGGTTGGGATACCATGGATGAACATGTAGCTGTTGATATTCTTCAACAAGCAATTCTTTCAGGAATTCAGTTTATTGACACCGCTGACTCCTATGGTCAGGGGCAATCCGAGTTTTACATTGGTCGGGCCATTCAGGGATTAAAAAAGAATTCTAATTGGGATCGAAGTCAGATCATGATTTGCACCAAGTTTGGAAATCGGGTACTTGACGATGGAACGATGGTTCAAGATTTTTCTCCTGAACATGTAATGAAGGCTGTTGACGCAAGTTTAACCCGCTTATCCTGTGATTACCTAGACATTTTATTGTTTCATAGTCCTCCTGAAAATTTTGATTGGGCCAATTATGATCGCGGTCCATTGGACGAATTAGTTCGTTTGGGAAAGATCAAGGAATATGGAGTGAGTTCAAAAAGTGTGTATGGGGCTAAATCGGTGATGGATGCTGCTTTTGGGACGGTGTGTGAGGTGATATTTAATGCATTGGATAGGAGAGTGGCTGTAGTTTTAGGAAATCATATAAATCGCAAAAAATATCATGTGATAGGCCGAGTGCCCTTAGCTTCTGGTTTTTTAACCGATAAGGTTTTTTTAAATGATCCTTCTTTGTTTGGCGGAGGGTATCGCGCTAAGATTCCCGATCGAGATGTACAGTGGTTTATGGCATCGGCCAATAAACTAGCTTTCTTAGGCGAAATGCCTGGGGGTTTGACAAGCAATGCCTTAGCCTTTTGTTTACAAAGTGATTGTGTGGATGTGGTTATACCGGGAGTAAAGGATCTGAGCCAATTAAATACACAATTGAAATCGCTTGAAATCCCTTCGCTTTCAGATGATTGTGTTAAGAAAATCGAAGAAGCTGTGCCGACTGTTCCGTCTTGGTGGTTACCTGCTTAATTTAAAAATGAAATTCATTAAGTAACAGGGAGTAGGTAATTGGTAAAAAGTAATAGGTATTAGGTAAAAGTAGGGACGCGATACCTCGCGTCCATTGTAAACCAAATGTAGAATCGTGTTCGCAAAAAAAATCACTTTCAAGCTTTTTAGAGCCTCCAAAGAATTCATATTTTTACGAACTTACTTATCAATAAAATCAACTTTTGAACTGTATTAAA
>JABMMK010000278.1 GCA_013205605.1 Cytophagales bacterium
ATTTCTTCTAAAATGGTGGGTTCAGCTTGATCTGTCGTACTGATGGTTTTGTTTGTTAAATCTTGAATCCAATCTAGCCAAATTTTTTCAGGAAGGGTTACATTGGTCAACAGGCTTTGGATGGCTGAAGACCATTTTTCTGTAAACCTATTGGATTCCCAATTGAAATTAGGTAATGTATTTTGAATAAATTCTGATTGGAGCTGATGCGTAATTTCGGTTTGAATAATTTCAATGATGATGGGATTAATATCCCAATTCATGACCTCTTGGAATGTGGTCAATGTTTCATTTTCGGACCAATAGTGTGCAAATAAACTAGGTGTTTTCATGGGAGTTTATTTTATGCCCAACTCTTCACAAGCTTTCATCGCTGCAGTTTGTTCGGCTTTCTTTTTTGAATATCCTTTTCCTTCTGAGATTTTTTCTCCGTCAAGAAGGACGAAAGCGGTAAATTCTTTATTGTGATGCAATCCTTCTTCATCAAGCGTGAATAGCACTTTTTTGCCTTCTTTTTGCGCCCATTCAATGAGCAATGATTTGAAATTGGGGTTGTTTTGAACGACAATTTCTAAATCAAAATATTGCGTCAATATCTTACTAATGATAAAATTTTGGGTGAAGGCAAAGCCTTTGTCTAAGTAGACGGCGCCAATAAAAGCCTCTAGCGCATCTCCGTACATACTGGAGCGAGACAAAATGGTTTTTTTCTGATTTTCGTATTCGATCACTTCATCTAGGCCTAATTTCCGGCCAAGCACATTGAGGGATTCTCTGCTGACCATTCTGGACCTAATCTCTGTTAAAAATCCTTCGTCTTTAAATGGAAACTTTTTAAATAAATAGGCAGCGGTTATCATTCCTAATACGGAATCGCCTAAAAATTCGAGTCTTTCGTTGGACTCTTTGTAAGATTTAGCCACGCTATCCTTGGATGCCGAGGCGTGTAAAAAAGCTAATCGATATAAATTAAGATTATTAGGTGATGAGCCTAATAAATGCGTCACTGATTTTTTTAGAAATTTCTCTCTTAGGTCTATGGTATTTGGGTTAATCCAACTTAAAAGATTTTTTAGAGGCATAAATTATAATTTTCTAAATATGACTGTAGCGTTATGTCCTCCAAATCCAAATCCATTACTTAATGCGATATCGATTTTTCTAGGCTTCCCTACGTTTTCTGTCAAATCAATGCGTTGGTCAATTTCAGGATCGCGGTTGAATATATTGATGGTTGGAGGGACAAATTGATGTTGGATCGCTAACACAGATGCCACGGCTTCCACGGCGCCTGCGCCGCCTAACAAATGACCTGTCATGGATTTGGTTGACGAGATAGACATCTTATAGGCATGTTCGCCAAAACAATCGACAATGGCCTTAATCTCCTGAGGATCTCCAATGGGCGTCGATGTTCCGTGCGTATTGATATAGTCGACTTCTTCGGGTTTAATCCCCGCATCTTCCAAAGCGTCAAGCATGGACAATAAGGCACCATAACCTTCTGGGTGTGGTGCAGTAATGTGATGCGCATCCGAAGAGAAACCGCCGCCAATTAATTCTGCGTATATTTTGGCACCTCTTGCTTTTGCATGTTCATATTCTTCTAAAATTAAAGCCCCAGCCCCTTCTCCTACAATAAAACCATCACGGTCTACGTCATAGGGCCGACATGCAGTAGCAGGATCATCGTTCCGAGTTGACATTGCGTGCATCGCTGTGAAACCACCGACCGATGCAATAGTCACCGGCGCTTCAGAACCACCTGTCACACACACATGAATTCTACCTGTTCGAATATAATTGAATGCGTCAATGATGGCATTATTTGCCGAGGAACATGCTGAAACAGTCACGTAATTAGGACCTCTAAATCCATTACGAATGGAAATTTGTCCCGAACTCGAATCAGCAATCATTTTAGGAATAAAAAAGGGATTGATTTTAGGTGTTCCATCTCCTTGGCCAAAATAAATCATTTCATCCTCAAAGGTCTTTAATCCACCT
This sequence comes from Cytophagales bacterium, assembly GCA_013205605.1. Classification (GTDB taxonomy): domain Bacteria; phylum Bacteroidota; class Bacteroidia; order Cytophagales; family Spirosomataceae; genus Aquirufa. The sequence continues at coordinate 2,008 of JABMMK010000278.1, forward strand.
ATTCCAGAACCCCAAATTACACCTACCTTATTTTTGTTCAAAGTCTCCATATCAAATCCCGCATCAGCAATGGCCTCATCCGATGCTACCACTGCATATTGAGTAAAAGGATCCATTTTACGGGCCTCTTTGGGATTGATAAAGTCTTCAACCTTGAAATCTTTTAATTCACACGCAAAACGAGTTCTAAATTTTTCGGCGTCAAATTTCGTTATGGGACCACAACCATTTTTGCCCTTAGATAAACCATCCCAAAAGTCGCCAACGGTATTTCCAATGGGGGTAAGGGCGCCTAGCCCCGTGACTACAACTCGTTTTAATTCCATGTGATTTTTTTAATCGTTCAAAAAAAAGTCAATTAGTTCTAGAAATCATGTAGGATAAATCCCTCATTCATTGCCTAGTACTAATTGACATATTTAATTATCTTGATTCGATTACTTCGCGTTTTCCAAATAGGCAATTGCTTGACCTACTGTTTGGATATTTTCAGCTTGGTCATCTGGAATCGATACACTAAATTCTTTTTCAAATTCCATGATCAATTCAACCGTATCTAAGGAGTCAGCTCCTAAATCATTTGTGAAGGATGCTTCAGGAGTAACTTCTGACGCTTCTACACCTAATTTCTCTACGATGATGCTTTTTACTTTTTCTGCAATATCTGACATTTTATTAAAAATTTTGGGGTTGAAAAACGATGCAAATATTAGAATTTTAAATTGGATTATCAAACAATTTTTATTCTAAATATGATTTTATAAATATTATATATAATTAATAGAACTCTTGGTGTTTAAATTATTCAAATAATGAATTTTACGCTTATTTTTTCTTAGAAACAGAGGGAAGCCGCACCTAATAATCCCGCATCATTTCCTAATAATGCTTTTTTTATGGTTAATTTTTCAAGGTAGGCAGGGGTAAGCCAATAGTTTAATTGTTTTTCCATGCTTGGAACAATAAAATCAAAGGAAGCAGATAATCCACCGCCAATAAATATATTTTTAATATCTAAAATCCGGATCAATGATACTAGCATATCACCTAAAAGAGTTCCTACTTCATCCCAAATAGCTTGCGCGAGTTCATCACCTTCTTCAGCGGCAACCACCAGTGCGGTCGTAGAGATTGTTCCATCGCTTGGCAAACTCGTTTCTCCTTTATATTCAGCCCTCATTCGGTTGGCCATTTGAAGCAATTCTTTCTTGCCCACATTTCTTTCTAATACTTTACCATTTTTTGAAGGCACATGCCCGGGTTCCATGGCATTTCCATCTCCTCCTAAAAAAATTTTGCGGTCGATGACAGCTGCACCGCCTACGCCAGTACCTAAGGTAATGAATACAAAATCTTCAGGCATATTTGATTTTTCTGGGGAGAAATAAAATTCTCCTAAAGCCGCCGCATTGGCATCATTTTCCATGAAAAAAGTATGTTCTGGAAAACGTTTTTCCAACATATCAATCATAGGAGCCCCGTCAATTTCAGGGATGGCCGTAATTTCAATTAAGGTTCTTCGGTCTTTAGTTAAAATACCAGGAAGGCCGATGCCTACTTTTTGAACATTTTTATGTTGGTACAAATGCAAAGCGATTGCATCGGCTAATCGATCTAAAAAATGGTTTGATTCTCGCCAAGTAGCGGTATCGTAACTTTGGAAATTATTTATTTGGCCCGTGTCGGCATGCACAATTCCCATTTTAACTCCGGTTCCTCCGACATCGATTCCAAGGTATTCAGTTGCTGGCATTGAATTCTATTTTTTATGAATATACGAATTTCCTCAATTTTAACGTGATTTTCAAATGCTATTTTGGGCTCAGGTAAACTTGTTCTAATTTTTCCATTATTTGGCCTACAGCGGGGCATATAAGGACGTTCTTAGCCGTTAGTTGTAAAATTCCCATCATGTTTTTTCGGTTCGTATGTGGGTATTCTTTACATGCTTTAGGTCGGTGATCATAGATTTGGCAGGTGTTATCTTCTGCCGTTAAAAATGGGCAGGGAGCCGCTGGATACACCCAATCCCCATCGGAGTCTTGTACCAAATAGGCATCTAAAAAAGCGGACACCTTCATTTTAAACAAATGGGCTACTCGCTGAATATCTGTTTCATTCCACATGGGACTGGTGGTCTTGCAACAATTTCCACAGGTCAAGCAATCCATTTGTTCAAAAACATCCTCATGAGCTTCCCCAAATTGCTTATCTAAGTCCTTTGGTTTTCTAGCTATAATTTTTTGAAATACTTTTTTAAAGGAAGGATCTTTTGGCATAATTTAAGATAGTGGGGGGAAGCAGGCACGGCAACGAGCTTCATAGGTATCGGATTCCCCTAACATCACCGTATCTTGATTCGCTGCCGTTCGAAATGAATATTGGGCAACTCCACCGCAGGAAACACAAACGGCATGGACTTTCGTTACATATTCTGCAATCGCCATTAAATTAGGCATGGGGCCAAAGGGAAGGCCTTTAAAATCCATATCTAAACCGGCTACAATCACTCTTTTTCCTTGGTTGGCCAATGAATTACAAACATCCACAATACTTTGGTCGAAAAATTGTGCTTCATCTAAACCGATCACATCGCAATCACCAGCGAGCAATAGAATTTCAACGGCACTATGCACGGGGGTGGACCGAATGGTATTTTGATTGTGGGAAACAATATCTTCATCATGATATCGGGTATCTGATGCAGGTTTGAAAATTTCCACTTGCAATTGGGCTATTTTAGCCCGTTTAAGTCTTCGAATCAGTTCTTCGGTTTTACCCGAAAACATGGAGCCACAGATCACCTCAATCCAGCCTGATGAGCTAGCTTTTTGAGTCGATTTCGAGTGATTCGGTTCTAGAAACAAGGGCGTAAAAAGCCCCTGAAATATCTTTCAGGGGCCATTAGGTGAAATTTATTTTGAGCTGAAAGTAGCCGAGAAATATTCACGGTTCATTCGAGCTATATTTTCTATTGAAATGCCTTTTGGACATTCTGCTTCACATGCACCTGTATTTGAGCATGCGCCAAAACCTTCTTCATCCATCTGAGCGACCATGGCTTGCGCACGTGTGGCCGCCTCTATTTGACCCTGAGGCAATAAAGCTAATTGGGATATTTTAGCGGATGTAAATAACATCGCAGAAGCATTTTTGCAGGCTGCTACACAAGCGCCACAACCGATGCAAGCTGCTGCGGCAAAAGCATCATCCGCATTGTCTTTATTGATCGGTAGGTTATTTGCATCTTGTGCATTTCCTGTATTGACCGAGATAAAACCGCCAGCGGCAATGATTCGATCAAAAGCAGATCTGTTCACCACTAAATCCTTAATCACTGGAAAAGCACTCGCTCTCCAAGGCTCCACGGTGATTGTTTCTCCATCTTTGAACGATCGCATGTGCAACTGACATGTGGTCACTCCACGGTTAGGTCCGTGTGGTCGACCATTGATGTACATAGAGCACATCCCACAAATACCTTCGCGGCAATCATGGTCAAAAGCCACTGGATCATCTCCTTCTTCGATCAAACGGTTATTTAACACGTCAATCATTTCCAAAAATGACATATCGGTTGAAATACCACTCACCTGGTAGGTTTCGAATTTACCAGCGGTTTGGGCATTTTTTTGTCTCCAAATTTTAAGTGTCAGGTTTAAATGTCCTTCCATTGTATCGATTTATTTATAAGATCTTTGAGCAATTTTGATATTTTCGTATTTCAATTCTTCTTTGTGAAGTTTGAAACTTGATTGTTTTTCGTATTCCCAAGCGGCTACGTAGGCGTATTTATTGTCATCACGTAAAGCTTCTCCATCTTCTGTTTGGTATTCTAATCGGAAGTGGCCACCACAACTTTCATCCCTGTCTAAGGCGTCAATACACATTAATTCTCCTAGTTCTAGGAAGTCAGCCACGCGGCCTGCTTTTTCTAATTCAGGATTTAAATTATCTATTTCACCAGGGATTTTAACATCAGACCAAAACTCTTTTTGAAGCGCTTGGATTTCTTTAATGGACGCTTTTAAGCCCTTCTCACTTCTCGCCATGCCACATTCGTCCCACATAATTTTTCCTAAACGTTTGTGGAAATAATCCACAGGCTTTGAACCTTTGATGTTCATCAAAGTCTCTAAACGATCACGAACAGCTTTTTCGGCTTTTACAAAATCTTCAGAATCCGTCGACATAGACGGCGTACGAATCTCAGCAGCTAAATAAGCACCGATCGTATATGGAATCACAAAATAACCATCTGCTAAACCTTGCATCAATGCCGAAGCTCCTAAACGGTTAGCGCCATGATCCGAGAAATTAGCTTCTCCTAAGGCGTATAAACCTGGAACTGTTGTCATTAAATTATAATCGACCCAAAGTCCACCCATGGTATAGTGAACGGCTGGATAGATACGCATCGGAACCGCATATGGATCTTCTCCAGTGATTTGTTTGTACATATCAAACAAGTTGCCATATTTCTCTTTTACAACCGCTTTTCCCATGGATTGAATCTCTTCGTCCGTTGGGCTATGCATATTGTGTTTGTTGGCTTCCCCTTGACCATATCGAATAATGGCTGCTGCATAATCTAAGTAAACGGCCATTTTAGATGAACCCACTCCAAAACCCGCATCGCAACGTTCCTTCGCTGCACGAGACGCAATGTCACGAGGAACTAAATTTCCAAACGCAGGATAGCGACGTTCTAAGTAATAATCTCTTTCATCCTCCGGTATTTCATTGGCCTTACGAGTATCGTTTTCTTTTTTCGGAACCCAAATACGTCCATCATTACGCAATGACTCCGACATTAAGGTCAGTTTCGACTGATGATCTCCAGAAACGGGAATACAAGTAGGGTGAATCTGTGTATAGCAAGGATTCGCAAAGAATGCTCCTTTTTTATGTGCTTTCCACGCCGCGGTCACGTTAGACCCCATGGCATTGGTTGATAAATAAAATACGTTGCCATATCCACCTGTACATAGTAAAACGGCATGTCCAAAATGTCTTTCTAATGCTCCGCTGACAGAATCACGAGCGATAATGCCGCGCGCTTTCCCGTCGATGATCACTACGTCCTGCATTTCATGGCGCGTATATAATTTTACATTACCCATTCCTACTTGGCGCTGCAAAGCTGAATAAGCACCTAATAATAATTGCTGGCCTGTTTGACCTGCCGCATAAAACGTTCTTTGAACTTGGGTACCCCCGAAGGAACGGTTGGAAAGTAACCCACCATATTCACGTGCAAAAGGAACACCCTGAGCTACACATTGGTCTATGATGCTTCCAGAAACTTCAGCTAAGCGATGCACATTTGCCTCACGAGATCTATAATCACCCCCTTTGATCGTATCGTAAAACAGTCGGTATACCGAATCTCCGTCGTTTTGATAGTTTTTAGCTGCATTGATACCTCCTTGTGCGGCGATTGAATGCGCACGTCGAGGAGAATCTTGAAAGCAAAATACTTTTACTTTATATCCTAATTCAGCTAAAGAAGCGGCAGCTGATGCACCTGCTAGGCCAGAACCAATAACAATGATTTCCAGGTTACGCTTGTTGGACGGGTTGACCAACGGAACACTCGATTTGAACTTGGTCCATTTCTCGGCTAAATTTCCATCAGGGATTTTGGCGTCTATTTTTGTCATAATTTCTTATCGGCTGATATTAATGAATCAAATGAAAATAAAATGCAATGGGCATGGAAGCAAATGTGGCAGAAATAACGACTGCATAAATAGCTCCAATACTTTTTATGGTGGGTGAATATTTAGGATGATTCCATCCTAGGGATTGAAATGCGCTTTGAAATCCATGCAACAAATGATAACCCAAAGAGATGCAACCTAGCACATAGATAATGACCACAATAGGACTTTCAAAAACGATTTGCATTTCATTGTATAGCGTATGCGCCTCTGTCAAGTCATTCGTAAGGCGAGAAAAATACCAAAAATGTTTTAAGTGGATGATTAAAAAGAGTAATAACAGCGTGCCCAATAAACCCATAGATCTTGAATACCATTTACTATTGGCCGCGCCGTCAACGACCGCGTAAGAGACAGGTCGTTTCTTTTTATTGTCAAGCCATAAACGTAAACCATCAAAGATGTGAAGAAGTAATCCGGCAAATAACACAATTTCCATCACTCGGATAATGGGATTGGTTCCCATGAATTCAGCCCCTTCGTTGAAGGCCACTCCGCCATCATTTAAAAAGATGGTGGCATTAAGTCCGCAATGCACGATAAGGAAGCTGATCAAAAATAGGCCTGTGATGGCCATCAGGAGCTTTTTCCCGAGAGATGAATTAAGAGATTTTGTTAACCAAGCCATAAATAAATGTATTTGTTAAAATTAAAATTACTCAAGCGTTTTGTTTTTTTTACTAATCGAATGAATTTTAGCTATCAAAAATACGACTCAAACGCGGGTTCTTCAAATTAATCGATTAAAAAATCCATTTTTTTTAAATAATTGGATTTGCCTTATTAACTTTCCTATTCACAAATAGTTTTTATGTCGCTAAGAAAAATTGCTCATTACTTTTTAGTTTTTTTTCTAGGTTGTTTTGCCAGTCAGGCTACGCATTTAAAAGGCGGTGAAATTACGGTTAAACGTATTTCAGATAAAACATTGACCTACGAGTTTACGTTAACCACCTACACCGAAAATAACCGGGCTAATCAGGATCAGGGAGATGTTAATTTTTGTTTTGGAGATGGTACGGCCATTTTTAAAGCAAAAAGATGTTGTGGTAGCCCCGTAGATATCGGCAATGGGACCATGAAAAATATCTATAAGATTGAGTACACCTATCCGGCTCCCGCACTTTTTTATCGGGTTTCAGTTGCAATACCAAATCGGAACGATGGGGTAAGAAATATAACGCGTTCCGTGGAAGTTCCTTTTTATGTAGAAACCACTTTTTCGATTAATTCTGGCTTAGGTCAAAACTCAACTCCCTTGCTTTTAAATCCAGCGGTCGATTTGACAGCTGTGATTGGCCAGCCCTTTATTCATAATCCCAGTGCTGTGGATGCAGAGGGAGATAGTTTAGCTTACCGGTTATCCGTTTCCAAATCGGGGGATTATGAAACATGTTCCTCGGCAAGTAGGGGATTGGTGGCACCGAATTTTCGTCAACCCAATGAAGTGGCTACTGTGCCTTCCTCATTTACGATCAACTCATTGAATGGAGATTTGATTTGGAATGCTCCTCAAGAGGTGGGTTTATACAACTGTGCTTTCATTATCGAAGAATGGAGGAATGGAGTTAAAATTTCTGAGACAGTCAGGGATATGCAGATTGAAGTCAAAGACGTGGACAACAAGGCCCCTAAAATAACGGTGCCACCTGATGTTTGTGTTCAAGCGGGTACTTTTTTAAGTGAAACGATTTTGGCTAGTGATGTTTTATCTAAATCGGGCCGATTGGATCCTATAACGATTTACAGCTTCGGTAATGTATATGCAATGGACACTGTTTATGCCGTTAAACAACCTTATGCTACTTTTTCATCGTCACCCAAACAGACAAGTCCCGCTGTAGGAGTATTTAAATGGCAAACGGCCTGTCAGCATATTCGAAAAGAAACGTATGATATTTTCTTTAAAGTGGAGGATAACCCACCTGTCAATGTAGGCGGTGGTGTCAAGTTGGTCGACAGTAAAATCTGGAAACTACGCATCATAGCACCTACTGTCAAAGGCTTAAAGGCGACGATTAAATCATCTACGGCCAGCGCATTGTTGACATGGAATTCTTATGCATGTGCGCTACCTAATGCAAAAATTATCATTTTCCGAAAACAAGCTGCCTGTAATCCTGTGGTGAATAAAATATGTCAAACAGGAATGATATTGACCGGTTTTACGGA
>JABMMK010000025.1 GCA_013205605.1 Cytophagales bacterium
TATCCCCTTAATTTATATCGCGGCAATTACCTTAGTCTCAAGAGGCGAAGTGCATGGGGGAACTCCTAAAACCCTTTTATTTGCCCTATTTCTTTTTTTAATTGTCCATGTATGCCAAATTTATTTCGCCTATAAATTCGGCCATCTATACCTAGCATTGCCTTTTATAGCCACGCACTTTTATTTAATTTTCAACAAATTATACGTAGCGCTCAAGAATCCAATAGGCCCAAATATTGGCAAAACAGTAAAAACTGGAGTTTTAACTTTAATTTTAATGAATGCTGCTTGGGTAAGCTTGAGTGGACAATGGGAAATGGCTATATTTGTTGTCCTGCTTTTACCCGTATCCATTCAATTAGGTAAAAAGTTTGCAGTTACGTAAATTTGAATTCATGCAATCTTTAAAACAAACATTTCAAGTACCATTTGAATACGAAGTTTTTTTTACAAAGAGCTTGTTTAATCCTGCAAATACGATGTTTGCAGATTTTATTCGCCATTTTGGAAACCCAGAATTTCAAAAAAGAATCTTATTTGTCGTTGACAAAGGAGTAGCCGACGCACATCCTAATCTAACAAATAACCTCATAAATTATTTTGATTTTCATTCGGTAGCTAAATTATCTCCTGAAATTTTAGTGTTACCAGGAGGCGAAAATTGCAAGAATGATCCTAGATTTTACGAAGAAGTTGTCCGAGCCATTGACGAGCATCGAATTGATCGACACTCTTTTGTCGCCGCCATCGGTGGAGGAGCCTTTTTAGATATGTCAGGATATGCGGCTGCAATTTCACATCGAGGAGTTAAATTAATTCGGATACCGACGACAGTATTGTCCCAAAATGATTCTGGTGTTGGCGTAAAAAACGGTGTCAATTACCTAGGTAAAAAGAACTTTCTTGGGACATTTGCCCCAGCTGTAGCCGTTTTTAATGATGTTGATTTTTTAACTACGTTAATTGATCGAGATTGGCGTTCAGGAATTGCAGAAGCCATTAAGGTAGCCTTAATAAAAGATTTATCATTTTTTACGTGGCTTGAAGAGCATGCAGAGGATATGAACTCAAGAAATGAGTCTGTGATGATGGAGCAAATTTACCGTTGCGCCGATTTACACATGAAACATATTTCCTCCGGCGATCCGTTTGAGTTGGGTTCCGCACGGCCATTAGATTTCGGACATTGGGCTGCACATAAATTAGAATATTTAAGTTCGTTTAGCATCCGCCATGGAGAAGCCGTTGCCATAGGCATAGCTTTAGATTGTGTCTATTCGCATTTAATTGGTAATATCTCTAAAGAAGATTTAGATCGAATTATAGGATTAATTAAAAAGCTTGGCTTTGATATTTATCATCCTGCATTAGCTGAGAATGATAAAATAAATCTTTACAAAGGTTTACAGGAATTCCAAGAGCATCTTGGGGGCCAATTAACCATTACCCTTCTTTTGGCCTTAGGAAAAGGAATTGAGGTGCATGAAATTGATTTTGACATGGTCAAACAATCGGTTGATTACTTAGCCAATCTTGCATAAGCGATGGAAACTAAACACGGTCATTTTAGCTATTGCAGCAATATTCATCCTGGAGAAATTTGGCACGAGCATTTTGCTGAATTACAAAAAAATGTCCCGCTAGTCAAGGCAGAAATAGCTCCAAATGAAAAAATGGGTTTGGGTTTGCGATTTGCCAATCAAACAAGTATTGATTTACAAAATTCGGAAACGTTCGAAAATTTAAAAGATTGGCTACAAAAAGAAAATCTATATGTGTTTACATTAAATGGATTTCCATACGGTGGCTTTCATAATACAATCGTCAAAGACGATGTACATACCCCTGATTGGACTACACAAGATCGATATGATTACACGCTAAGATTGGCTCATTTGTTGGCCAAACTTCTCCCTGAAAATTTGGTAGAAGGCGGTATTTCAACCTCCCCTTTATCTTATAAATATTGGTGGAAAAATTCGGAAGAATTAAAGAATGCTACCCATAAAGCGACGCTTCATTTAGTTGATCTAGTGGTTGAATTAGCGAAAATAGAGCAGGAAACCGGCAAATGGATACATATTGACATAGAACCTGAACCGGACGGAATTCTTGAGAATCACAAAGAATTTGTTGAATGGTACGAAAACACATTAATTCCCTTAGGTACTGAATACCTACAAAATAAAGGAATTAATCACTCGGTGGATTTAATAAAAAGGCACATTCAACTATGTTTTGATATATGTCATTTTGGGGTGAGTTATGATAGCCCTGCTAGCTGCATTCAGGAATTAAATCAAAAAGGAATTGGCGTAGGTAAGATTCAAATTAGTTCCGCTTTGCGCGTGGACTTAAGA